>JBBIPS010000363.1:0-3360 GCA_037442725.1 Burkholderiales bacterium
AGCTGCGAACCCAGCGCGACTACCCGCTCATCGTGCTCGACACGCCGCCCCGGAGCCCGCGGCGCGACCGGTCTGAGCGGCGGCGCCGACGGCAAGCCCGGTTGTCGCAGCAAGGCGCGCCGATCGCGCTGCCGCAGGCCTCCTAGAATCCGCCGCTCATCGATGCAGGGGATGCACATGCGAAGGGTTCCGACAGTGGCCGCGCTGGCGACGAGTTTCGTGCTGGCCGCGACGGCGGCGGCACAGGTGACGGCGGACAGCGCCGCGCTGGCCGACCGCGCGAACCTGGCCGACCTCTACCCCAGCGCCGCGGCGTGGGACGCCGACGCGGCGCGGCTCGCACGGCAGATCGACGCCTTCGGCGCCTGCAAGGGCCATCTCGGCGACAGCGCGGCGCGGCTGAGCGACTGCCTCGACCAGCGTGCCGGGATGACGCAGCGGCTGCTCCGGCTGGCGCTGTTCGCCAACGAACAGCTCGCGCACGACACCGGTGTGCCGGCCAGCCTGGCGCTCGAAGGCCGCACCGACCTGCTCGAGAACCAGCTCGACGCGGCCACCGCCTTCGTCGAACCCGAAATCCTGCGGCTCGATGCCGCCAGGCTGCGCGGCTGGCTGGCCGACGACGCCGGGCTGCGCCCGCACCGCTTCCCGGTCGAGCGCATCCTCGACCGCGCCGCGCACACGCTCGACGACGCCGGCGAGGCGCTGGTCGCCAGATTCGGCCTGGCCAGCGACACCGGCCGCTCGGTGTACTCGATCCTCACCAACGCCGACCTGCCGTGGCCCAGGGTCAGGCTCGGCAACGGCCAGGAGGTGACGGTCGATGCCTCGGCCTACACCAGGTACCGCGAGCTGCCCGACCGCGAAGACCGGCGCCGCGTGATGGACGCCTTCTTCGGCGCCCACAAGGCGTTCGAGCGCACGCTGGGCGTGACGCTGTACGCGCAACTGAAGCAGGAGCGGGTGCTGGCGGGCGTGCGCGGCTACGCCGACTCGATCAGCCGCGCGCTCGACGCCAACAAGGTGCCGCTGGCGGTGGTCGACACGCTGATCGCGCAGACCGAGGCCAACCTGCCGACGCTGCACCGCTACTTCAGGCTGCGCGCCAGGATGCTCGGCGTGGCCGACATGCGGTACTACGACATCTACCCGCCGCTGGTGCCCGGCACGGTGCGCGCCATCCCGCTGGCACAGGGCAAGCAGCTCACGCTGGCGGCGCTGGCACCACTCGGCGCCGACTACGTCGCTGCGCTGCGCCATGGCTTCGACAACCGCTGGATGGACGCCTACCCGCGGCCGCGCAAGCAGTCGGGCGCGCACATGGCGGGTTATGCCTACGACGTCCATCCGTACGTGCTGATGAACTACAACGACGACTACGAGTCGGTGAGCACGCTGGCGCACGAATGGGGCCACGCGCTGCACTCGTACCTGGCGCAGCACGCGCAGCCTTTCGTCACCTCGCGCTACGCCACCTTCACCGCCGAGATCGCGTCGACTTTCAACGAGGCGCTGCTGCTCGAGCACATGCTGCGCGGCGCGCGTGGCGACGAGGAACGGCTGCTCTACCTGGGTTCGGCGCTCGAGGGCCTGCGCGCCACCTTCTTCCGCCAGGCGATGTTCGCCGAGTTCGAGCGCGACGTGCACGCCCGCGTCGACGCCGGCGAGGCGCTCACCGGCGACGCGCTGACCAAGACCTATTGCGCCCTGCTCAAACGCCACCACGGCAGCGCGCAGGGCATCGTGCAGATCGACGACGCCTACTGCACCGAGTGGGCCTACATCCCGCACTTCTACAACGCCTTCTACGTCTACCAGTACGCGACATCGATCGCCGCCAGCTCGCTGTTCGCGCAGCGCATCCTCGACGGCGAACCCGGCGCGCGCGAGCGCTACCTCGGACTGCTGCGCGCCGGCGGCTCGGCCTACCCGTACGAGCTGGTCAAGGCCGCCGGCGTCGACCTGGCCACGCCGGCGCCGTACCAGGCGCTGGTGGCGCGGATGAACCGGATCATGGACGAGATCGAGGCCATCCTGGCCAGGCGCGGCTGAGCGGTCGAGCCGCAGCGCGGGACCGGCGCGCCGGACGCCGCCGCGCGCCGGCTTGCTACAGTGATCGCCTTCACGACAGGGGCGCGCCCGATGAACGATCCGCGACTGGTGCAGGTGTTGCGCGGCGACGTGGTCGAGTCGTTCCACCGCGGCGCGCTCGCGATCGTCGATGGCGACGGGGCGATCGTCGCCGCGCTGGGCGACATCGAGCGGCCGATCTTTCCGCGCTCGGCGTGCAAGGTGCTGCAGGCGCTGCCGCTGGTCGAGGGCGGCGCTGCCGACGCCTTCGACCTCAGCGACGAGGAACTGGCGCTGGCCTGCGCGTCGCACGGCGGCGAACCGCGCCACACCGCCACTGCAGCGGCGATGCTGGCCAAGGCCGGCCTCGACGAGACGGCGCTCGAATGCGGCACGCACTGGCCGCTGTCCGACGCCGCGCTCAAGGCGCTGGCGCGCGCCGGCGCCACGCCGACAGCGCTGCACAACAACTGCTCGGGCAAGCACTCGGGCTTCGTCTGCGTCGGCTGCCTGATGGCGCGCGCGCAGGGGCGCGAGCCGCGCGAGTTCGTGCGCGGCTACGTGCAGCCCGGGCATCCGGTGATGCGTGAGGTGACGGCCGCGCTGCAGGCCGCCACCGGATACGACCTCGCGCGCGCAGCGATGGGCACCGACGGCTGCTCGATCCCGACCTTCGCGATCCCGCTGCGCCACCTGGCGCTGGCGTTCGCCCGTGTCGGCACCGGGGTCGGCCTGAGCCCAGGCCACGCCAGCGCGGCGATGCGCCTGCGCCGGGCCGTGGCGGGCGCGCCCTTCCTCGTCGCCGGCAGCGGCCGCTTCGACACGCGCGTGATGCAGCGCCTGGGCGAGCGCGTGTTCTGCAAGGTCGGCGCCGAGGGCGTCTATTGCGCCGCGCTGCCCGAGGCGGGGCTGGGCGTGGCGATCAAGATCGACGACGGCAACAACGCCCGCGCCGCCGAGGTCGTGATGGCCGCCGTGATCGAAGCGCGCGTGCGGCTCGACGACGCCGAGCGCGGTTTCGTGCGTGGCCTCAGCGACGTGACGCTGCGCAACTGGAACGGCATCGAGGTCGGCGCGCTGCGCGCCTCGGCGTGGCTGCGCACGGCGCTCGCGGCCTGAACCGTGAACGAAGAGCGCTGCGCGACCACGCGATGTTCGGCAGGATCCTGATCGCCAACCGCGGCGAGGTCGCGGTCCGTGTCATCCGCGCGGCGCACGACCTGGGCAGCGGCAGCGTCGCGGTGTTCGCGCGCGACGACGCCGGCGCGCTGCACACCGAGCTCGCCGACG
>JBBIPS010000364.1:0-3360 GCA_037442725.1 Burkholderiales bacterium
GATAGAGCCGCTGCAACGAATCGCCGACCAGCGCCAGCGGCTCGCCCAGGCCGGGCAGGCGCGCCAACTCGCCGGCAGCCACCGCCGACCAGACCTCCTTGGCGGCGGCCACGCGCTTGCGCGCCTGCGTGATCCAGGCCGGGTCGAAACGGCCCAGGCGCGCGCTCTCGTAGTCCACCGGCGGCTCGGCGGCCAGGTTCCAGGCTTCGCGCACGGCGGCCAGTCGCGGCCCCGGTGCGCGCGCGTCGGCCGGCGCGGCCTGCGCGCAGAAGAAGAGCAGGTCCTGCGCCAGTCGCTCGGACGCCTCGGCCTCGGCACCGGCACGCAATTGCGCCAGCAGGCGCGAGGCGACGCGCTTGGCGTAGACGTCGGCCACCAGCTGGCCACCCGCCTGGGCCTCGAAGAACGCCGCCGCCAGCTGCCACAGCGTGGCGAGCCGGCCCGTGGCGCCAGCGCCGAGTTCGGCGAACAGCGTGCTCATGCGCTGCGCTGCGCCTCCCGGCACACCACGCATCAGTGCCAGCAGGTCAGCCTCGACACGCATGAGCGTCGCTTCGTCCGGGGAACGCGCCACCACGCCGCTGGTCGGCGCCAGCGTCTGCCAGCTCCAGTCGCGTGGCCACAGGTCGGCCGGGTGCACACGGTCGACACCGGCCAGCTCCTGCAGCGCGCGGTACTGCGGAAACAGTGCCAGCGGTGACACCGGCTTGCGGGCCAGGCGGCGCGCCAGATAGTCGAGCACCGCGAACGAGGCCTGCTCGATGGCCTGCACCGCCGCCGGCGTGACGTGCCGTGGCCGGCCGGCGAGCCGGGCCAGCGCCGTTTCGGCGGCGCGCAGCGGCTGCGCGGCTGCACCCAGGCCCACCAGTTCGAGCGCACCCACGCCCTGGTGCAGCTGATTGCGCGCCTGGCGCAGCACCGCAGGCTCGACCGCGTCGATGTCGGATGCGCCGGCGGCCTCGGCCTCCTTGAGGTAGCGGCGCAGGGTCTTGTTGGCGGCTTCGAGCGTGCGGCGCAGCTCGTCGACGATCCACGACAACGTGCTCAGGTCATCGTCGTCGGCACCCGCCTCGCGCGCCGGCGCCAGGTGCATCAGGGGCATCGGTTGCGAGACCATCTGCGGGTTGACCATGGCCGTCTGCGTTCGCGTTGTCAGTCGATCTTGAAGCGGGCCACCGACTGCTTCAGCTCGACCGCCGAGCGGGACAGCTCGCGCACCCGCTCGGCAGTCGAGCGCGTGCCCTCGCCGGCCTGCTCGGTGACGGCGAAGATGTGCTCGATGTTGCCGGCCACGACGTTGGCGGATTCGGCCTCGGCCAGGGCCTGCGTCGAGATGCTCTCGATCAGCTCGGCGAGCTGGCGCGTGACGCGGTCGATGTCGGCCAGCGCTGCGCCGGCAGCGTCGGACAGCCGCGTGCCATCGACCACCCCTTGCGTCGAGCGCGCCATCGCCCCCACCGCATCCTGGGTGTCGGTCTGGATGGTCTTGACCAGCGCCGAGATCTGGCGCGTCGCATCGGCCGAGCGCTCGGCCAGGCGCTGCACTTCCTCGGCCACCACCGAGAAGCCGCGCCCGGCTTCGCCGGCCGAGGCGGCCTGGATCGCGGCGTTCAGCGCCAGCACGTTGGTCTGCTCGGTGATGTCGGAGATCAGCTCGGTGATCTCGCCGATCTCCTGCGACGACTCGCCCAGCCGCTTGATGCGCTTGGAGGTCTCCTGGATCTGGTCGCGCATCGTGTTCATGCCACCGATCGAGTTCTGCACCGCGGCCAGCCCGGTCTCGGCGGCCACCAGCGAGCGCCGCGCGACGTGCGCCGTCTGCTGCGCCTGCGCCGAGACCTCGTTGATGCGCGAGGCCATCTGCAGCACCGACTCGCCGGTGTCCCTGATCTCGCGCAGTTGCTCGTCGGAGGCCGCGAGCAGTTCGCTCGAAGTGTTCGCCACCTGCTCGGTGGTGTCGGTGACGCGGCCCGCGGTGCCCTGCACCTGCGACACCAGCGTGCGCAACTCCTCGACGGTGTAGTTGACCGAGTCGGCGATGGCGCCGGTAATGTCCTCGGTCACCGTGGCCTGTTGCGTCAGGTCGCCCTCGGCCACCGCCTGCAGCTCGTTCATCAGCCGCAGGATGGCCGCCTGGTTGGCATCGTTGACGCGCTTGGCCTCCTGCTCCTGGCGCTCGGCCTCGAGGCGCTGCGTCTCGGCCAGCGCCGCGCGCTGCGCCTGGTCCTGCACGTACAGGCGCAGCAGGCCCCAGCCGCCGGCCGCGATCAGCAGCACCGCCAGCAGCAGGCCGACGATGTGCAGCACGCCCAGCCCGCCCAGGCGCTCGAGCCTGGCCTGCACCACCTCCAGCCCCTTGCGCATCGGCTCGCTGTCCTGCAGCGCCAAGACCTGCGCCTCGCGTGCCGACACCAGGCCTTGCAGGTTGCCCAGGATCGCGCTGGCGTCCAGGCGCGTCTGCTCGTACTGCTTGATGAGCTGCTGCAGCCGCTCGCGGGTCTGCGCGTCGTGGCTGGCGGCCAGCCGCAACTCGGCATTGCCGTTGAGCAGGCCGTCGGCGATCTCGCGGAACGAGTTCAGGTCCTTGCCGAGCAGGAACACCGCCTCCGGGCTGACGCCTTCGCTGGTCAGGAACTGGTTGGCGCTCTTGCCGATGCGCTGCGTCAGCATCACCAGGCGACCGGCCGCGGAGAGCTCGGCGGCGCCGGCGTTCTGCTGCTGCTTGAGCGAGGCCACGGTCTCGGCGGTGTCGAGCAGCTCGGCCGACCGCAGGTTGATCGCGCGCAGCGCCTGGCTGACCTGGGTCAGCGCCTTCTGCTGGCCGATCACCGTCTTCGCGCTCTTCTCGGCGCGGTCGACCAGCGGCAGCAGCGGTTCGATCGCGTCCTGCACCGCGCCCGGCGCGGCCGCGAGAACGTCGTCGCCGTTCTTCAAAGCACGCACGTTGCGCGCCAGCACGTCGGCCGACTCCTTGACCTCGGGGAAGACCTTGGCCTCGCCGGCCATCGCCAGCGAGATCTCCTTGACCAGCCGCTGCGACTGCATCAGCGCCTGCCCGGTGGCGCCGACCTGGCTGGCGTTGCGCCGCGCGGCACCGAGCGCGAAGACCACCGTCAGCAGCAGCAGCAGCACGCCGGCGACCAGCGCACCGGCCAGGATGCGTTGCTGCTCGGCCGGCGCGCGCTCGCCGATCAACGGCAGCGGGCGCGCGGCCTGCTGCGCGGCAACGCCTGCGGCCGCTGCGCCCGGCAGGCGCGATTCGGCGTATCCCGAAGCCAGCCCGGACGGCGCCGCCTCCGAAATGATCGAGCTGTCGCCGCGCGCGGCTTGCGCGTCGGCGCCGTTCGGCACCGCGCCGGC
>JBBIPS010000365.1:0-3347 GCA_037442725.1 Burkholderiales bacterium
CGGTGGCCGGCCAGCGGCGCCAGCGCATCGCCCTGCGCCAGCAGTTGCAGCGCCCGGGCGTCGAGCGATGCGCGGCGCGCCAGGTCCTCGACACTCGCGAACGGCGCCGCGTTGCGCGCCGCGATCAGGCGCTGCGCGGCGTCCGCGCTGAAGCCGGTGAGCCGGCTGAACCCCAGCCGCACGGGTGCCAGCGGATGGACGCGGATATCGTCTGTGATGCACCCGACGGCCGCCAGGCGACGGCTGGAAGTCGGCGCACCCGGATCCGACCGCGGCGCGGCGCCGGCGGTCTCCAGCACCGTCTCCCACTGGCTGGCCAGCACGTCCACCGGCCGCACCTCGACGCCGTGCGCGCGCGCATCGCGCACCAGTTGCGCCGGCGCGTAGAAGCCCATCGGTTGGCTGTTCAGCAACGCGGCCAGGAAGGCGTCCGGATGGTGGCGCTTGATCCACGCGCTCACATAGACCAGCAGCGCGAAGCTCGCGGCATGGCTCTCGGGGAAGCCGTACTCGCCGAAGCCCTCGATCTGCCTGAAGATGCGCTCGGCGTAATCCGGCGTGTAGCCCTTCTCGACCATGCGGCCGACCAGCCGCGCACGGAAGGGGCCGAGCCCGCCCTTGCGCTTCCAGGCCGCCATTGCGCGGCGCAGGCTGTCGGCCTCGCCGGGGGTGAAGTCGGCCGCCAGGATCGCGAGCTGCATCACCTGCTCCTGGAAGATCGGCACGCCCAGCGTGCGCTCGAGCGCCTGGCGTACTTCGACGCTCGGGTAGTCCACCGGCTCCTCGCCCGCGCGGCGCTTCAGGTAGGGGTGCACCATGCCGCCCTGGATTGGCCCCGGACGCACGATGGCCACCTCGATCACGAGGTCGTAGAAGCTGCGCGGCTGCAGCCGCGGCAGCATGCTCATCTGGGCCCGGCTCTCGACCTGGAACACGCCGACGCTGTCGCCCGCGCACAGCATCGCGTAGACCTCGGGGTCCTCGGCCGGGACGTCCTGCATGCGGAACCCGGGCCCCGGGACACCCGCGTTGTCGCCCGCCGAAGGCAGCGCACCCGTCCCGGGGCGACCCGGCGGCGGCTCCGCCTCGCCCCGCCTGGCAGCGATGAAGTCGAGCGCGCGGCGGATCGCGCTGAGCATGCCCAGCGCCAGGATGTCGACCTTGATCAGCCCGAGCGCGTCGAGGTCGTCCTTGTCCCACTGGATCACGGTGCGGCCGTCCATCGCCGCGTTCTCCACCGGCACCAGGCGCGAGATGTCGTCGCGCGCGATGACGAAGCCGCCCGGGTGCTGGCTGAGGTGGCGCGGGAAGCCGATCAACTGCGTCGTCAGCTCGACCCAGTGGCGGCATACGGTCGAGTCGGGATCGAGTCCGTGCTCGCGCAGCCGCTCGGCGCTGACCGCCCTGCCGTCCCACCAGTGCTGGCCCCTGGCCACCGCGGCGATGCAGTCGAGGTCGAGCCCGAGCGCACGGCCCACGTCGCGCAGCGCCGAGCGCGGCCGGTAGCCGATGACGACGCCGGTCAGCGCGGCGCGGTGGCGGCCGTACTTGCGGTACAGGTACTGGATCACCTCCTCGCGGCGCTGGTGCTCGAAGTCGACGTCGATGTCGGGCGGCTCGTTGCGCTCGGCGCTGATGAAGCGCTCGAACAGCAGGCTCATGCGCGCCGGGTCGACCTCGGTGATGCCCAGGCAGTAGCAGACCGCCGAGTTGGCCGCGCTGCCGCGGCCCTGGCAGAGGATGCCGCGCTCCTCGCGCGCCCAGCGCACGATGTCGGCCACGGTCAGGAAGTACGGCTCGTACTTCAGTTGTGCGATCAGCGCCAGCTCGTGCTCGATCGTCGCCCGCACCTTCGGCGGCGTGCCGGCCGCAAAGCGCCTGGCAGCCCCCGCCTCGGTCAGCGCGCGCAGCCAACTCGCCGGCGTGTGGCCGGCGGGGACGATCTCCTCGGGGTACTCGTAGCGCAGCTCGTCGAGCGAGAAGGCGCAGGTGGCGGCGATGCGCACGCTGGCCTCGAGCCAGTCCGGCGCATACAGCGCCGCCAGGCGCTGACGCGAGCGCAGGTGCGCCTCGGCGTTGGGCTCGAGCGCCAGCCCGGCCTCGGCCAGCGTGCAGCCCAGCCGCGTCGCGGTCAGCACGTCCTGCAGCGGCTTGCGCTGGCGCACGTGCATCAGCACATCGCCGGCGGCCACCAGCGGCAGCCCGGTGAGCGCGGCCACGCGCTGCACGGTGTCGAGCAGCACGGCGTCGTGCGTGCGGTGCAGCAGCTCGACGGCGATGGCGCAGCGCCGCGCGCTGCCGGCACCGCCGCCGCCGAACCAGGTCGCCAGCCACATCGCGTGCGCGAACACGGTCTCGAACGGCTGCAGCGCGTCGGGCAGCAGGATGGCGAAGCACTCCGGCAGGCCGGCCAGGTGCGGCGCGTGCGGTACCCGGCCCTCGACGTCCGCTGCGAATGCCTGATAGGCTCCCTTGGCCGCGCGGCGCCGCGCCACCGTGATCCACTGCGCCAGGTTGCCGTAGCCGCGCCGCGACTGCGCCAGCAGCACCAGCCGCGCGCCGGCGCCGGGCGCGGTCGGGCGTGCTGACGACTCAACCGCGAATGCCGCGCCGGCGGTCACCGCACCCGACCCCGCTACCCCCGGTGCCGCCGCGCCCGGCAGCGACAACCGCATCTCGGCGCCGACGATCAGGTGCAGCCCCGCGCGCCTGGCCGCGCCGTGCGCGCGCACCACGCCCGACAGCGAGCACTCGTCAGTGATCGCCAGCGCCGCATAGCCCAGCGCCTGCGCCCGCGCGACCAGTTCCTCCGGGTGCGAGGCCCCGCTGAGAAAGCTGTAGTTGCTGCGGCAGTGCAGCTCGGCATACGCGGGCAGGCCGCTGCTCATGCAATGAGGGCCCGCCGTCAGGCCGGCGCGACTGAGCAACGCGCCGCATCCTCACGGACGGCGCGCGAAGGCCGGACCGGCAGATCGACCGGCGCCCCCGCGCCACCCGCAGCGCCTGCCGCCAGCGCATCCAGCGGACTGCGCACCGCCCCGCCGCCGACCTTGAGCACGTGGGTGTAGATCATCGTCGTGCTCACGTCGCTGTGGCCCAGCAGCGCCTGCACGGTGCGGATGTCGTATCCCGCCTGCAGCAGGTGAGTGGCGAAACTGTGCCTCAACGTGTGCGGCGTGGCCGGCCGCTCGACGCCGGCGCGCAGCACGGCGCGCTTGAAGGCGCGCTGGAAAGTCTGGTCGAACAGATGGTGGCGCCGCAGCACGCCCGAGCGCGGGTCGACCGACGGATCGGCCTGAGGAAAGACCCAGAACCAGCCCCATGACGCACCCGCCTGGGGGTACTTG
>JBBIPS010000366.1:0-3335 GCA_037442725.1 Burkholderiales bacterium
GCGGGGCGATAAGGGTCCGAGCTGCCGCGGCGGTCATCGATCGCGGCACGCTGGCGCACCAGCAGCGCCAGCACCCCGCCCGCGACCCCGGCCGCACCCAGGCACGCCAGGCGCCACGATCCCGTGGCGGTGGTGATGCCGGCCAGGAACACCGACGCCACGGCCCAGCCGAGGTTGCCGGTGACACCGTGCACCGAGAAGGCGTGGCCGAGGCGACGCGTCGACACCCGCTTGTTCAGGATCGTGAAATCGACCGGGTGAAACGGCGCGTTGCCGAGCCCGGCCAGTCCCGCCGCAAGCATCAGCCCGGCGTAGCCCCGGGCACCGGCGGCCGCCAGCGCCGCAGCGACGAAGCAGCCGAGCGCGCCGAACAGCAGCGGCCGCGCACCGAAGCGGTCGACCAGGAAACCGGCCAGCGCCTGGCCGACGCCCGAGACGACGAAGAACACGCTGACGAGCAGTCCGAGCTCGGCATAGCTGAGCGAGAAATCGCTGGCCAGCCACGGGAACAGCGGCGGCAGGAGCAGGTGGAAGAAGTGCGAAGTGGCGTGCGCCAGCCCGATCAGGCAGATCGTGCCGGCGTCCTGTCGCAGCGGCACCGGGCCGGGTGCAGCGGTGGCATCCATGGCGCTATGGTAGGCGCGCCGCGATCGAAGCCGAAACCGCCGCGGCAATTGCAAGCAGTGGTAAGGGCCGGGCGCGCGCGCTGCGACGCAGCGCTTCATGCCGCGCAACATTGCGACACGATGGCCTGACCGGCGCCGCCCATACTGCCGGGCACGCCTCCCGGGGAAATCGCCATGCTGAGCTCGCTGTTCGGTGACCTCGCGCCGCGCCGCATCGGTACCGATCCGGCGGGCGCGGGTGAAGCCGCACCGGTCGGGGCGACGCCGTGTGGTGCTGCGGTCGGTGCCGCGGCCGGCTCCCCCGATGCGCTGCACGACAGCGTCGCTGCGCCGCAGCGCACCACCCCGGCCATCCCGGGGGCAAACACATCGGTCACCGCCACCGACGTCGTCGTCGACGCTTCGCCGGCGCAGGCGATGCGCGCGCACTTTGCGGCACGGCGTGGCGCGCCGGACGCTGCAATGACGCGCATCACGCTGCTCGACCCGTCACGGTTGTGGGCCGCGCAGGTGATCGAGGCGTTGTCCGCGGCCACCGGCCAGGGTGTCGAGCGGGTGAACCTGCGCGAACGCGGCACGCTGCGCACGCTCGCGGTGATCGAGCGCACCACCGTGCCACGCCACGGCGCGCAGGCGCTGAAGGTCTACCACGCCGACATCCGCGCCACCGGGCTCGAGCACGACGAGATCGCCAACGCGCTCGCCGAAGGCAGCGGCCTGACCGCCGTGATCGTCGGTGCGCTGCAGCCCTATGCGGTGGTGGCGCTGCTGCGCTCGCTGTTGCTGGCCACGCGCCAGCCCGAATGGCATTGCCCGTGGCTGCTGTTCATCCTGCCCCCGGGTGCGGCCGCGCTGCGACAGCGCATCCTCGACCAGGATTGGCCGGCCGCCGTGCGCACCGCGGCGATGACCGAATCGCTCGGCACGAGCTCGACCGTGTGGAACACCGTGCTCACCGCGTGGGAGGCTGCTGCCGCCTCGGCGCAGGCGAACACGGCGCCCGGCGATCCGACGGCGCCGCCGGCGCTGCTCCCGGCGTTGACGCAGCGTGCACTGGCGCTGATGTTGCGCACCGAGGGGCTGCTGGCGTGCGGCATCGTCGACCTGGCCTCGGGCGTGCTGCTGGCGGCCCAGACGCGCACGGGCGCCGCCACCACCGAACTGGGGCGCGTCGCGCAGGCCATGCAGGCGGCGCGGCGCGCGCACCAGGCCGCGCTCGGCCCCGGCACGCCGTTGGCCGACGAGCTGTTGCTGACCGCCGGGTCACGCCAGTCGATGCTGCGCGCATTGCCGCACGGCAGCGCGATCGGCATCGTTGCGCTCGTCGACCGCGCACAGGCCAACCTGGCGTTGCTGCGCTTCAGGATGCTCGACGCCGAGCAGTACCTGGTCTGAGCGCCCCCAGGGCCGGGCTGCGCCCAGCCCGCCCCCCCGCGGGGGTTCAAGCAAAGTGGCGCAGCCACATTTGCTTGAGAGAGCTGCGGGCGGTCACTCGCCCCGCGCCGCGCACTCGACACGGCGCCGACGCGCGGCACCGACACGACTGATTGCACGGCAGCAGGGCCCCGGCGCGCACCGCGTCGGGCGATCGACACCGGGTGCGGCTCAAGCGGTGCGGCAACGCTGCCGATAATGAATGAAACCCTCATCACCGCTGGGAGGCGATGGCATGGACTTCTCGTCCGTCCACAACATCCACGAGCAGGCCATCTTCGACGCCGTGACGGCCGCAGCCACCGGTCATCCCGGCCTGGCCGGCAACGCCAACCTGCTCGCCGACGTCGCCTGCGTGGCGCTGAACCGCATGCCGCCGCGCTACATCCGCCACGACGTCGACCTGGCGTTCTTCCTCACCGAGCGCGAGCGCGAAGCCAACGAGCACGCCATCGCCGACGCGGTGGAACATGCCTTCGGCTTCGTGCAGGCGCGCCACGCGATGGCCGCACGCCGTTGACACCAGGGAGCCACGACCATGAACCCAGCCCACACCCATCCCGTGTCCGCCGCGAGTCCGCGTGGCGGCCCCACCGACGAAGCCCTGTGGGCACCGACGCTGGCGCTGACGGCCCCGGCGACCCGGATCGTCGGCGACGAGGAGGAATACCTCGGCAACGCGGCGCACGACGTCGGCCGCCGCATCGGCGCCGGCCGGCACGAGCTGTTCGTGGTCTGCGCGCCGGCCGATGCGCTGGCGCAGCAGTTCGAGCACCTCGGGCCCGAATTCATGGTCGTGCACGACGTCAGCGGCAATGCGTCGGCACGGCTGCTGCAATGCGTGGCCACTGCAGCGGGCGGCAGGGTCCAGCAACTGGTGATCCGGCGCCAGGGCTTCGGCGACGCGCTGGCGACGCTGGCCTTCGTCGAGCTGCCGGGGCCACGCGGCAGGCCGGGGCCGCGCGTCTACAGCAGCCAGGTCGAGGCGTCCGATCCGACGCACAGGGCCGCGCTGGCCGGGGTGCTGCTGGCGCACAGCCGCCTGGCCGCGCTGCTGGTCGAGGCGAGCACGCCCGACGCGAACGCGCCGGCGCTGGCATGGCTGCGCGATGCGATCAACGCCGACGCCTGGCACAACCGCCACCTGCTGTGGCTGCCGCTCGGTGCGGAAGCCGCGCGCGCGCCAGCCGGCCTGTTCGGCCAACGCCGCGGCGTCGACCTGCACATGGCACCGACGCTGGCCGGCGTCGCCAACGCCTGGCCCGTCATCATCGA
>JBBIPS010000367.1:0-3331 GCA_037442725.1 Burkholderiales bacterium
ACCCGGCGGCCGTGCGCAGGTGCGGCGCGAAGCGCACCGCGCTGCGCAGCGCCGCATCGAGCTCGGCCGCGTCGACGATCCAGGCCAGCGCGTCGACCCGTTGCGACCAGGCGGAGAAATGCAGCGCCGCGCCGGCGGCGTCGCCCGCGACGTGCATGTCGTAGACAGGGGTCACGGCGTCGGCGGGCAGCGCCTGCCAGACCTTGAGTCCGGTCAGCAGCGCGCGCGACGCGGCGTTCAGCGCATAGGCGCGGATGTCACCGCCGCCTTGCGCGGGTTGTGGCAGTTCGCCCGGCAGGGCGACCTGCAGGCCCTGGCGCGCCAGCGCCAGGGCCAGGGTCAGACCCACGGCACCGGTGCCGTGGATGCAGACGTCGGCGGTTTCCATACCCGCCATTGTAGAAAGCGTGTGCCGGGACCGCGCCGGCCGAATAAAATCTTCCGCTTTGCCCGCGCGCTGCGCGCCCTGCCCGAAAGCCCCCGTCCATGAGCCTCCAATGCGGCATCGTCGGCTTGCCCAACGTGGGCAAGTCCACCCTGTTCAATGCCTTGACCCAGGCCGGCATCGCGGCCGAGAACTACCCGTTCTGCACCATCGAGCCCAACGTCGGCGTGGTCGAACTGCCCGACCCGCGGCTGGCGCGACTGGCCGACATCGTCAAGCCCGAGCGCGTGGTGCCGGCGGTCGTCGAATTCGTCGACATTGCCGGGCTGGTGGCCGGCGCCAGCCAGGGCGAGGGACTGGGCAACCAGTTCCTGAGCCACATCCGCGAGACCGACGCGATCGTCAACGTGGTGCGCTGCTTCGAGGACGAGAACGTGGTCCACGTCGCCGGCAGGATCGACCCGATCTCCGACATCGAGGTGATCCAGACCGAACTCTGCCTGGCCGACCTGGCCAGCGTCGAGAAGAGCCTGCAGCGCTGCGTCAAGGCAGCGCGCTCGGGCAACGACAAGGAGGCCGCCGCGCTGGCCAGGGTGCTGGAGAAGTGCCAGGCTGCGCTCGACCAGGCGCAGCCCGTGCGCGGCATCGCATTCAGCAGGGAGGAACTGATCATCGTCAAGCCGCTGTGCCTGATCACCGCCAAGCCGGCGATGTTTGTCGCCAACGTGGCCGAGGACGGGTTCCGGGACAACCCCTTCCTCGATCGACTCAGCGCGTACGCCGCGCTGCAGAACGCGCCGGTGGTGGCGATCTGCGCCAAGACCGAGGCCGAGCTGGCCGGCATGGCCGACGAGGACCGCGCACTGTTCCTGCATGAGATGGGACAGGACGAGCCGGGCCTGAACCGCCTGATCCGCGCCGCGTTCAAGTTGCTCGGGCTGCAGACCTACTTCACCGCCGGCCCCAAGGAGGTGCGCGCCTGGACCATCCACATCGGCGACACCGCGCCGCAGGCCGCCGGCGTGATCCACACCGACTTCGAACGCGGCTTCATCCGCGCCCAGACCATCGCCTTCGACGACTTCATCGCCTGCGCTGGCGAGCAGGGCGCCAGGGAGGCCGGCAGGATGCGCTCCGAAGGCAAGGAGTACGTCGTCAAGGACGGCGACGTGCTGAACTTCCTGTTCAACGTCTGAGGCACGGCAACCGGCCGCTCCCGAGTTCGGTTGCCCGTCGCGGCGCGAACGCCGACCGGCGCCGGCCTGGGAGCGCTTGGAGGCAGTCCAGGCCACTCACTTCGCGCCCTCGGCCATCCACTTCAGGATCGCCCGCGCCGACTCGTCCGATACCCGCTGGTGCGTCTGGATCGACGACTGCTCGCGCATCTCGCCCAGCATGTGTGACAGCGCCTCGGGGCCGGTGCCGCTGCGCCCGAACTTCTCGGCCAGTCGCGTCAGGCTCGGCGCCGAGTGCGACTGGCCGGAGTGGCAATTGAGGCAACCGTGGTCGCTCGCCATCTGTGCACCGTCAGCGGCCCGGGCTGGCGTGCCCGACAGCATTCCTGCCAGGCCGAGACAGGTCGCGGCCAGGCGCACACCGTCGTGCCAGCAGGCTGCATCGATGACCGTGTTTCGCATGCGGCGAGTTTCGCAGAACGCTGTCCGGTGCCACCGCGTCGACGACGCACACCGCAATGGACCCGGCGGGAACCCTCGAGTCGCCACGCCGATGCGTGACGGTGCCGAGGCGCGACTCGCCTGCCACCGGCGCACCGGCATTCGGACCGGGGCCGCCACCGAGGCTGCCAGCGCCGGCACGGTGCTAGGCTTGCAGTCCCGATCGATACCGCGCGCACCAGGATTGCAGCGCGATCCGTGATGCCGACCACCCCGTTCGTGTCGTTGCTGCTGCCGGCTACGCTGACGCTGCTGGCCTACGTTGGCGCGGGTCAGCTGGCGTTGCTGCTGGCGATCCCGCCGGGCTACGCGGCGCCGATCTATCCAGCGGCCGGCATCGCACTGGCCGCAACGCTGGTCTACGGCCGGCGCGTGCTGCCGGGCGTGCTGCTCGGTGCCTTCATCGTCACCGCGTCGCTGGGCGCTCCACAAGGCCTGGCGCGGCCGGGCGCGCTGCTGGTGGCGCTGCTGATCGGCGCCGGAGCAGCCGCACAGGCCGGACTGGGCGCCTGGCTGGTGCGGCGCAGACTGCGCGCACCGCTCGGCCTGGCCGAGCCGCGCGACGTGCTGGCGTTCGGCTGGCGCGGTGCCGCCGTGGCCTGCCTGGTGAGCGCCACGCTCGCCACCGCGACGCTCTCGGCGTGGGGGGTGATCCCGGCCGAGGCGCGCGCCTTCACCTGGTGGACCTGGTGGGCCGGCGACACGCTGGGGGTGCTGATCGGCGCACCGGTGGCGCTGACCCTGATCGGCGAGCCGCGCGCCGACTGGGCCGCGCGCCGCATCAACGTCGGCCTGCCGCTGCTCGTCGCGACGCTGCTGCTGGCGCTGGCGACGATGCGGGTCGCGCGCTGGGACGAACAGCGCAACCACAGTCTGTTCGAGCGCGACGCCGCCGCCGCTGCCGACGCGGTGCACAGCCGGCTGCAGCAGTCGCTGTACGCGCTGGAGGCGATGCGCGGGCTGTTCATCGGCTCGGACGACGTGACCGCCGACGAGTTGCGCCGCGCCGCTGCACCGTGGCTGCAACTGCCCATCGGGCTGCAGGCGATCGGCTACAGCGAGCGCGTGGCCCGCACCGCGCTGCCGGCATTCGAAGCCGCGGCGAGCCGCGCCGACGGCAGCGCGTACCGGGTGTTCGAGCGCAGCGAGGGTGGCGGCGCGTCGATCGCCGCGGCGGATGCCGATGTCGTCGCGATCCGCTTCATCGAGCCGGCGGCGCCGAACGCCGCGGCGCGCGGCGTCAACGCGATGTCGGTGGCGGCCGCGCGCG
>JBBIPS010000368.1:0-3323 GCA_037442725.1 Burkholderiales bacterium
CGCGCCGCGTTGGCGGCCGGGGACGCCGCGCGCGCGCAGCTCGCGCAGCAATCGGTGCGCGCGCTGCGGGCCGAGCCGCTGGCGGCGGAGAACGCGCGCCTGCGTGCACTGCTCGAGTTGCGGCCGGCGCTGCAGGTCAGGTCGATGAGCGCCGAGGTGATGTACGAGGCCGCCGACGCCTATTCGCGCCAGGTCTTCATCGATCGCGGGGCGCGCCACGGCATCGCGCTGGGCGCACCGGTCGTCAACGAGGCCGGCGTGCTGGGCCAGGTCACGCGCGTCTACCCGCTGACGTCGGTGGTGACGCTGCTCACCGACCGCGACGCCGCGATTCCCGTGCTCAACACGCGCAGCCAGCAGCGCGGCGCGGCCTTCGGCGGCGTCGACCTCGGCGCCGCCGGCGGCATGGAGCTGCGCTTCATGGCCGGCAACGCCGACCTGCGCGTCGGCGACGAACTGGCCACCAGCGGCATCGACGGTGTCTACCCCCCGGGGCTGCCGGTGGCGCGCGTCGTGCGTATCGACCGGCGCGCCGAATCCGGCTTCGCGCGCGTGTGGCTGGCACCGGTGGCGCCGATCGACGGCGTACGCCATGTGCTGGTGCTCGAGCCGTTGTCGGCGCAACTGCCGCCGCGCCCCGCGCCGGCACCCGCGCCCGACAAGCTGGCTCGAACCAAGGGCGCCAGGCGATGAGTGCACCGGGGCCGATGCGGCGCGCCGGGGCGCCTGCGGCGCGAGGGCATGCGTCGCGGGCGGCGACTGCGCGGCGAATTGCGGAGACCGCGTCATGATCATGCCGCGCGGCTTCCAGCAGCTGCTGCTGCCGGTGAACCCGATGTTCATCGGGCTGACGCTGCTGCTGGCACTGGCGCTCGAGATGCTACCGCTCGGGCGCCATCCGGGCGCTCCCGATCTGCTGGCGCTGGTGCTGGTGTTCTGGATCGTGCACCAGCCGCACCGCGTCGGTGTCGGGCTGGCCTTCGCCTTCGGACTGATGATCGACATCAGCGACGGCGCGGTGCTCGGGCAGCACGCGCTGGCGTACACCCTGCTGGGCTACCTTGCCGTCGCGATCCACCGCCGTCTGCTGTGGTTCGAGCTGCCGGCGCAGGCGCTGCAGATCCTGCCGTTGTTCATCGTCGCGCACGCGCTGTCGCTGGGCTCGCGGCTGCTTGCCGGCGGCATGTTCCCGGGCTGGTGGCTGCTGCTGGCGCCGCTGCTCGAAGCCTTGCTGTGGCCGGGCGTGGTGTGGCTGCTGCTGGCGCCGCAGCGGCGCGCGCCCGATCCGGACCAGAACCGGCCGCTGTGATGCCCCGGCCTTTCCTGCGCCGTGCCCACAGCGTCGGCGACCCGTGCCGGCAGCCTTCCGGGCGCGTGCGCGCCGCGGCGCCAGGCCACGCGCAGCGCCGGGGGCGACGATGACCGAGCTGAAGGACCTGCGGCGCGAACTCGACCGCTTCCGCGCAAGGCTGCTGGCCGCGGCGCTGTTCGTGCTGCTCGCGTTCGGCGTGCTCGCCGCGCGCCTGTTCTGGCTGCAGGTCGTGCGTCACGACGAGCTGGCGCTGCAGGCCGAGTCCAACCGCATCACGGTGGTGCCGATCGTTCCCAACCGCGGCCTGATCACCGATCGCAACGGCGTCGTGCTGGCCACCAACTACTCGGCCTACACGCTGGAGATCACGCGCGCCAGGCTCGACGGCGAGCTCGACGCGACGATCGACGCGCTGGCCCAGGTGGTGCAGATCGAGCCACGCGACCGGCGCCGCTTCAAGCGCCTGCTGGAGGAAAGCAAGAGTTTCGAGTCGCTGCCGATCCGCACCAGGCTCACCGACGAGGAGGTGGCGCGCTTCATGGCGCAGCGCTTCCGCTTCGCCGGCGTCGACGTGCGTGCCAGGTTGTTCCGCAGCTATCCGGCCGGCGCTGCGGCCAGCCACCTGCTCGGCTACATCGGCCGCATCAACCAGGCCGAGAAGGCGGCGATGGAGGATTGGGACGAGGACCTGCAGGCCAACTACCAGGGCACCGACTACATCGGCAAGCTCGGTCTCGAACAGAGCTACGAACGCGAACTGCACGGGACGACCGGGTTCGAGGAGATGGAGACCAGCGCCGGCGGGCGCGCCGTGCGGCGCCTGCGCAGCCAGGCACCTACGCCCGGCAACACGCTGGTGCTCGCGGTCGACATGCGGCTGCAGCAGCTCGTCGAGCAGCTCTACGGCGACCGCCGCGGCGCGCTGGTGGCGCTCGACCCGCGCAACGGCGAGGTGCTGGCGTTCGTCAGCAAACCGACCTTCGACCCCAACCTGTTCGTCGACGGCATCGACGCCGAGAGCTGGCAGGCGCTCAACGAGTCGATCGACAAGCCGCTGCTGAACCGCGCGCTGCGCGGCACCTACCCGCCCGGCTCGACCTACAAGCCCTACATGGCGCTGGCCGGCCTGGCCACCGGCAGGCGCACCCCGCAGCAGACCATCCCGGACCCCGGCTATTTCTGGTTCGGCAACCACAAGTTCCGCGACGACAAGGAGGGCGGCCATGGCCTGGTCGACATGTACCGCTCGATCGTGGCCAGTTGCGACACCTACTACTACATGCTGGCCAACGATCTGGGCGTGGACGTGATCGCGCGGCAGGTCGCGCCTTTCGGCTTCGGCCAGCTCACCGGCATCGACCTCGAAGGCGAGGTGCGCGGCGTCCTGCCTTCCACCGAGTGGAAGCGGCGCAACTACCGCCGACCCGAGCAGCAGCGCTGGTACGCCGGCGAGACCATCTCGCTGGGCATCGGCCAGGGCTACAACAGCTTCACCCCGCTGCAGATGGCGCAGGCGATGGCCACGCTGGCCAGCAATGGCGCACGCCGCCGGCCGCACCTGGTGCGTGAGGTGGTCGATGTCGTCAGCGGCGCGCGGCGCGCGGTCGCGGCGCAGCCGCTCGAGCCGGTGGCGATCAAGCCCGAGCATCTCGAGGTCGTGCAGCGCGCGCTGGCCGGGGTGCCGGTCGAGGGCACCTCGGCCGGTGCGTTCCGCGGCGCGACCTATGCGTCCGCCGGCAAGACCGGCACCGCGCAGGTGGTGGGCCTCAAGCAGAACGAGAAGTACAACGCCGCACGCGTCGCCGAGTCGCAGCGCGACCACGCGCTGTACATCGCCTACGCGCCGGTCGAGGCACCGCGCATCGCGCTCGCGCTGGTGGTCGAGAACGCCGGGTTCGGCGCCCAGCTGGCGGCGCCGATCGCGCGCCGCGTGTTCGACTTCTGGCTGCAGGGCCGCGTGCCGACCGAGCAGGACATCGCCGCGGTGCAGCAGGGTCAGTCGGCACCTCCA
>JBBIPS010000369.1:0-3261 GCA_037442725.1 Burkholderiales bacterium
GACGGCTGGCCGGATGTCGCGGCTGGCGCGCGGGCCCGTCGCCGGGCCGACCCCTGGGCCGACCCCTGGGCCGATCGTCCGGCCGGGCGCCGCCTCGTGGTGCACCGCGTCGGGCAAGCGCCTTCAACACGCCGATGTCGCTGGCCGGCCAGGCGTCGGGCCAGGCCAGCGCGCGCATCGCGATCAACTGCGTGCTCCATTCGCCGACGCCCGGCAGCGCGCGCAGTCGGTCGAGCGTCTGCTCCAGCGGCGCCGTGCGGTTCAACTCGATCCGGCCGGCGGCGACCTCGGTGGCCAGCGCCTGCAACGCGCGCACGCGCTGACGCACGATGCCCAGCGTGCCGATCGACTCGGGTGTCGCCGCGGCCATCGTGTGCGCCGACGGGAACACCTGCGTCAACCCGGGAAACGGCGTCGCGACCCGGGTTCCGAAGCGTTCGACGAGCCGGCCCGTCAGCGTGCGCGCCGCGGCCAGCGTGACCTGCTGGCCGAGGATCACGCGCACGGCGACCTCGAAGCCGTCGATGCCGCCGGGCAAGCGAACGCCGGGCCGCTCGGCGCTGGCCAGGTCGACCAGGGCGGGGTCGATGCGGGCCGGATCGGCGTCCAGGTCCAGGCATTGGCGGACGCGCTCGCGCAGCACGCCGAGCGCTGGCGCCAGCACCGGCGCGGAGCGCAGGTGCAGTTCATTGCACTCGGGAACGAAGCGCGCCTCGATCCAGCCCGCCAGCACGCGGCCCCGATGCTCGAGCGCGACGGTGCGCCGCAGCGCCAGGCCCTGCACCTGCTCGACGCCGGCGACGGCGCGACGCTCGAAGAAACCGAGCACGCCGGCGATGTCGTACGGCGGGCGCCAGGCCAGGCGCAAAGTCGGCACGGTGTCGACGGCATCGGCGCCGTCGGTGTCCGCCCGATCGCCGCGCCGGCCCGCGTCGGGAGTCGTCGCGCCCGTGCGCTCGCGCCGCAGTGCGCTCGGGCTGAGCCGGTAGTGCTCGGCAAACGCCGCGTTGAACCGACGCAGGCTCGCATAACCCGTTGCCAGGGCGACTTGCGTCACCGGCAGCGCCGTGTCGGTCAGCAGTTGCTTGGCCAGCAGCAGCCGCTGCGTTCGCAGGTACGCGACCGGTGTCGCGCCATGCTCGCGCGTGAAGATGCGTCGCAGGTGTCGGTCGGTGACGCCCAGCCGCGCCGCGATCGCCGGCAGCGCCGGGTCCTCGCCACGCTGCGCCGCCGCGTCGAGCAGGACGGCGGCGTGGCGCGCCAGCGCCTGCGACGAATCGGCGAGCGACAACCCCGGCGCGATCTCGGGCCGGCAACGCAGGCAGGGACGGAATCCACCCGCTTCGGCGCTCGCGGCATTGGCGAAGAAGCGGCAGTTCTCGCGCCGTGGCGTGCGCACCCGGCACACCGGCCGGCAGTAGACGCCGGTCGACGTCACGCCGACGAACAGGCGGCCGTCCATGCGCGCGTCGTGCGTGCGCAGCGCGGCGTAGGCAGCGTCGTCGGACAGCGTCATGGTGGGCCGATGATAGGGCGCGCGCCGGCATGGACTCGCCGTTTTCGGACCTGTGGTTGGCGTGCCGTGCGGCGGCCGCGGCTGCGCCGGCATGGCTCCGTAGAATGACCCGCTCGTGCCACCCTCGGACGCGCTCCCATGCATGTGCAAGCCTCGGCCTTCAAGGCCTATGACATCCGCGGCGTCGTCGGCGCAGGCTTCGACGCGACCTTCGCGGAACACCTCGGCCGCGCCTTCGGCAGCGAAGTCGTCGCCGCCGGCGATCGCGCCGTCGTCGTCGGCCGCGATGGCCGTCTGTCCGGCCCCGGGCTCGTCGGCGCGCTCGCCCGCGGCCTGGCCTCGACCGGACTCGACGTCGTCGACCTCGGCGCCGTGACGACGCCGATGCTGTACTACGTCGCCGCGACGCGCGCCCGGCACGGCTGCACGTCGGGGGTCCAGGTCACCGGTAGCCACAACCCGAAGGACTACAACGGCTTCAAGATGGTGCTCGCGGGGCGCGCCATCTACGGCGACGACATCCAGCGCCTGCGCCGGCGCATCGAGGGTGAGGACTACACGACCGGACCGGGCCGCATCGCCGCCCTCGACATCGGCGCCGAGTACCGCGCCCGCATCGTCGGCGACTGCAGGCTCGCCCGGCCGATGAAGATCGTCGTCGATTCGGGCAACGGCATTCCCGGCGCAAGCGCGCCCGGCATCCTGCGCGCCCTCGGCTGCGAGGTCATCGACCTGTACAGCAGGGTCGACGGCGACTTCCCGAACCACCATCCCGACCCGAGCAAGCCCGAGAACCTGGCCGACCTGATCCGGGTCGTGCGCGCCACCGACGCCGAGCTCGGACTGGCCTTCGACGGCGACGGCGACCGGCTCGGCGTCGTCACGCGCGACGGCCACGTCATCTATCCCGATCGCCAGCTGATGCTGCTGGCGCGCGACGTGCTCGGCCGCAACCGCGGCGCCACGGTGCTGTTCGACGTCAAGTGCAGCCAGCGCCTGGCACCGGTCATCCGCGACGCCGGCGGCGTGCCGATGATGTACAAGACCGGCCACTCGCTGATCAAGGCGAGGATGAGGGAAGTCGGCGCGCCGATCGCGGGCGAGATGAGCGGCCACATCTTCTTCGGCGAGCGCTGGTACGGCTTCGACGACGCGACGTACACGGCCGCCCGCCTGCTCGAGGTGCTGTCGCGCAGCACGGACCCGAGCGCCGTCCTCGACGCGCTGCCGACGGCGTACTCGACGCCCGAGCTGAACGTCGCGTGCGCCGAGGGTGAGCCGGCGCGGCTGGTGGCGGCGCTGCAGGCCGGCGCGAGGTTCCCCGGCGCCCGCCTCAGCACCATCGACGGCCTGCGCGCCGACTACAGCGACGGCTTCGGCCTCATTCGTGCGTCGAACACGACGCCGGTCCTGGTGCTGCGCTTCGAGGGCCACACGCCCGCGGCGCTGGCGCGCATCCAGGCCGACTTCATGGCCGCGCTGCGCGCCGTGAAACCCGACGCGCAGATCGCGCAGGCGGCGCATTGAGCCGCCGCCTGCGTGCCGCGGCGCGCCGGCAATGACGTCGCTGCCCGAGGCCCTGGCGCGCGGCTGCTACGCGGCGATGCTGCGCCTGGCACTGCCGCTGTACCTGCTTCGGCTGTGCTGGCGCGGCCGGCGCGAGCCGCTCTACCGTGCCGCGCTCGGCGAGCGCGTCGGTCTGTACCGTGGCGCGGCGCCCGCGGCCGGCGCACTGTGGCTGCATG
>JBBIPS010000370.1:0-3249 GCA_037442725.1 Burkholderiales bacterium
AGTAGAAAATCGACTCGATGTTCGCGTCGCGGTGCTGGCGGTGGATGTCGTCGAACCGCGCAAAGTTTCGCGCCTCTCGATTGAAGAGCTGCACGGTTGACATGCCCGTGATGTTTTCCTGCAGGAAGGCGTTGATCCGCGCGATGAGCCCGCGGACGACACGATAGGAATCGCGGACGTTGCGACGGAACCACTGCGTGACGAAGACGACGAGCGGCAGGACGGCAAACGCCACGAGCGCCAGCCGCCAGTTCATCCACAGCATCACGGTCATGATGCCGACGAGCGAGAACACGTCGCCGAAGATCGTGACGACGCCCGACGTGAACAGGTCGTTGATCGCGTCGACGTCCGAGGTCACGCGCGTCATCAGCCGGCCGACGGGATTGCGATCGTAGTACTGCACGTCGATCCGCTGCCGGACGACGACGAAGGCGCGGACGACGAGCGCGAGCTCGACGCGGTGCGGCTCGAGATCGTGCTGGCGTCGCGCCTGGCGCGGCTGCCGCCGCCGATCGATGGCGTCACCGCCGATCTGGACGACCCGCAGCGGCTGGCGCGCGACGTGCAGCGTGCCGTGCGCCTGGGCTTCGGCGGCAAGCTGTGCATCCATCCGCGCCAGGTGGCGCTCGTCCACGCGGCGCTGGCACCCGCGCCCGATCGACTCGCCTGGGCGCGGCGCGTGCTCGACGCCGCGGCGGCCAGCGCTGGCGGCGCGCTGCAGGTCGACGGCCGCATGGTCGATGCACCGGTGCTGGCACTCGCCGAGCGACTGCTCCGAAGTGGCACGCAACGCTGAGGCGAGTTCGAATCCCGTCACGTCTGCAAAGGAGACAGAACATGATCAAGACACTGGCCGGCGCCGCGCTGGCACTGGCGTTGGCACTGCCGCTGGCGGATGCAGTGCGGGCGCAGGCGCAGGCGCCGATCGTCATCAAGTTCAGCCATGTCGTGGCTGCCGACACGCCCAAGGGCAAGGGTGCGCTGCGCTTCAAGGAGCTCGCCGAGCAGCGCACGGCGGGCCGGGTCAGGGTCGAGGTCTACGGCAACAGCACGCTGTACAAGGACAAGGAGGAACTCGAGGCGCTGCAGCTCGGCGCGGTGCAGATGCTGGCACCCTCGCTGGCCAAGTTCGGCCCGCTCGGCGTCAAGGAGTTCGAGGCCTTCGACCTGCCTTTCATCTTCCCCGACAAGTCGGTGCTGGCGCGCGTCACCGAGGGGCCGGTCGGCCAGGGCCTGTTCAGGAAGCTCGACGCCAAGGGCATCAAGGGGCTGGCCTACTGGGACAACGGATTCAAGGTGATGACCGCCAACAGGCCGCTGCACAACCCCGAGGATTTCAGGGGGCTGAAGATGCGCATCCAGTCGAGCAAGGTGCTTGACGCCCAGTTCCGCGCGCTCGGCGCACTGCCGCAGGTGATGGCGTTCAGCGAGGTCTACCAGGCGATGCAGACCGGCGTCGTCGACGGCAGCGAGAACACGCCGTCGAACGTCTACACGCAGAAGATGCACGAGGTGCAGAAGTACCTCACCGCGTCCGATCACGGCTACATCGGCTATGCGGTGATCGTCAACGCCAGGTTCTGGGCCGCGCTGGCGCCGGATGTGCGATCGGCGCTCGAGGGTGCGATGCGCGACGCCACGCGCTACACCAACGCCATCGCGCAGAAGGAGAACGACGACGCGCTGGCCGCCATCAAGGCCTCGGGCCGGACCCAGGTCATCGAGCTCGACGACCGGCAGCGCGCGGCCTGGCGCAAGGCGCTGGCACCGGTGTACCGGGAAATGGAGCCGCGCGTCGGCAAGGAGACGATCGCCGGCATCCGCAAGGAGGCGGCGGCGCTGGGCTACAGGTAGCCGCGGCGGCCCGCGCCGCCGACCCGGCAACCAAGGGACACCGACCATGACGATCACGCTCTACGGGTATGCAGGCAGCGGCTCGGCCGCGGTCGAGGCGGCGCTGGCGCTGGTCGGCGCGCCCTATCGGCTGATCAGCGCGGCCAGTTGGGCGCCGGATTCGGCGCGCGACGAGTTGCAGCGTGTCAACCCGCTCAACCAGATCCCGACGCTGGTGTGGGAGGACGGCAGCGTGATGACCGAGAGCGCGGCGATCCTGATCGAACTGGGATTGCGACACCCCGCCAGCAGCCTGCTGCCCGGCGATCCGGTGGCACGCGCGCGCTCGCTGCGCGGCCTGGTCTATCTGGCCGCCAACTGCTACGCGATGATCGGCATCGTCGACTTTCCCGAGCGCGTGCTCGACGCGCCGAGCCCGGCCGAGGCGAAGCGCATCGACGCGCGCAGCCGCGCGCGGCTCTACGAGTTGTGGGACACCTTCGCCGACCAGTTCGCGCCGCCGCCCGGCGCTGCGTTCCTCGCCGGCGCTGCCCCCGGGGCACTCGACCTGCTCGCCACCGTGGTCAGCCGGTGGTCGGGGACGCGCTCGCACCTGGCGGCGTCGCGGCCTGCGCTGTCGGCGCTGTTCGAGCGCGTGCAGGGCCACGCCGCGATCGCCGCGGTGTTCGAGCGGCATTGGCCGGCAGCGGGGTGACCGCCCGGCAGCGGTGTGGCCGCGCGCGTCGAGTCCTTCGGCAGCCGCGCGCGCCACGCTTGCGGGGCCGGTGCGAGGCCTGCCCACCGGGGTGTCGTGAAGCGGATCTGCGTCCCGGGCCGGCGTCGCGTGACTCCCGCGTCGGCGCATGCCGTCGGGGGGCGACTGTCATCGGCCTCGGGGCGTGCTCAACCGCCTGACAGGCTGCGCGAGTCCTCGCCCGCGCCGCCGCTCAGGTGTGCGGTGCAGTCGAGCAGACTCACCCGGTGCGGCGCCTCGGCCGCAACGATCGTCACCGAGGTGTTGGCCAGGCGGGCCGGGCGCGGCTGCCGGCCCAGCTGGATCAGCCCGAGATCGAGCCAGGCGCGGATCACCAGGCCGTGCGTCACCACCGCCAGTGCGCCGCCCAGCCGGCGCCGTCGCTCGAGCAGGTGGGCGAACACCGCCTCGACGCGCCGGCTGAAGTCGGCGCGTGACTCGCCGCCGGCGGGTGCCTCGACCATCGCCAGTGGGTCGTAGCCCAGGTCGTCGTAGCACCGTCCGCGCAGGTCGCCGAAGTTGCGTTCCTGCAGCAGCGGCGTGACCTCGAGCGGCAGCGCGCAGGCGCCGGCGACGGCCGCGGCGGTCATGCGCGCGCGCGCCAGGTCGCTGCTGACGATGCCGGCCAGCCCGGTGCACGCCAGCCGCCGCGCCAGTGC
>JBBIPS010000371.1:0-3248 GCA_037442725.1 Burkholderiales bacterium
GGTGGCGCCGGCCAGGTCCTCGTCGGCACGCACGCGGGCCAGATCGATCGTGACCGAAAGGCGCAGCGTCGGACCCGACGCGGTGGCCAGCGGCGCCGCGGTCACGGCGTCGAGCAGGCGTGCCGCGAGCCACTCGGCGCCGCGCACGTCGTGCGACAGGAACAGGGCCAGGAATTCCGCGCCACCGAAGCGGAACAACGCGTCGGTGTCGCGCATGCACGCCTGCAGGCGGAGCGCGACGTGCGCCAGCGCCTGGTCGCCCACGGCACGGCCGTGGCCGTCGTTGACCGACTCGGGAGGGTCGACATCGATCAGCGCCAGCCACAGCTGCGCCCTGGCGCGTTGCGCGTCGCTGCGGCGCAGCCCGAACGTGCACCCCAGCGCGTGGCGCGACGGCAGGCCGGTGAGCAGGTCGGTGCGCGTGGCGGCCTCGGCAGCGCGCTCGCGCAGCCGGTTCAGCAGCGCGAGCATCGCGCTCTGCCCGTGCTCGTAGGCGTGCAGGTCGGCGTCGGCAGCGGCCTGGCCCTGCAGCACGTTCTGACACAGCCGCCGCACCGCGTCGTGCATGCCTTCGTGCGCCGCGGCGATGCCCTGGCCGAGCGCGGCGTCGATGCCGTCGATCTGCGTGCGCTGGCCCGCGAACCAGACGCCGAAATCGCAGCGCGAATGCGCGTCGGGCAGCAGCACGTCGTCGCCCGGTGGCTCGCGCAGCAGTGCGCAGCGCAGCAGGCGCTGGCTCCAGGCCACATGCGCTTCGATGCCGCGGTCGATGCCCTCGATCAGCACCTCGGGCAGCGACGACACGGCGCGGCAGGCGTCGGCGGTGTTCATGCCCGGCACTTTCGGCACCGCTGGCACGATCTTGAGATCGGTGGCCGCTGCCGCCGCGACGCAGATCACTTCCACAGGCGCGCGCGGCGCACGATAATCGCGCCGCCCGGAGGGGCCGGCGGCCGTCGGTCGGCGAGGCCGCGCCACCTCGCGCATGCGCCCGAACTGCAAGGTTTGCGAATGCCGCAAGATGCCCCCGCCCGCACCGAGCCCCGCGCCGCCACCACGGATCCCGAAGCGGCCGCAGCCGCGCCGACCCGACCCGCGCTGATCGCCCGCCTGCGTGCCCTGCAGGGCAGCACACCGGCCGTCAGCGCCGCGTTGCTCGTGCTCGTGTTTGCCGCCGAGACGCTGGTGATGGCCGGCATCGAGGCCTGGCTGCCGATCGAGCACGACGGCTGGCGCGAGGCGCTGCTCGACGCCGCCGCCTTGACGCTGCTGGCTGCGCCGTTCGTCGTCCTCGTCGTGCGTCGCTTCCGGCGTCGCAGCCACGTCGCGCTGCGTGCGCTCGACATCGCCAGCGACGGGTTCTGGGTCGTCGACACGCAGGGCCGGCTGCTCGACGTCAATGCCGGCTACGCGCGCATGTCGGGCTACACGCGTGCCGAACTGCTCGGCATGCGCATCGACGAGCTCGACGCGCTCGAGACACCGCCCGACACCGCCCAGCGCATCGCACGCATCATGGCGACCGGCCTGGCCCGCTTCGACACGCGCCACCGGCGCCGCGACGGCAGCGAATTCGACGTCCACGTCACCGCCGCCTGGCTGCCCGAGCTGCACTGCTTTGCCGGCTTCGTGCACGACGACAGTGCGCGCGTCGCCGCCGAGCGCGCACTGGCGGCGCAGGCGCGCCGGCTGCAGCAGGTGCTCGACTCGACCACCGAGGGCATCTACGGCATCGACGTGCAGGGTCGCTGCAGCTTCATCAATCGCGCGGCGCTGCAGATGCTCGGATACGCCGAGCCCGGCGGCGAAGCCGCCCTGCTCGGCCAGGACATGCACGCCGCCATGCACCACCATCACGCCGACGGCCGGCCGTACCCGGCGGCCGAGTGCCACGTCGACCAGGCATTCCGGCTGGCCCGCCCGGTGCACCGCGACGACGAGGTGTTCTGGCGCCGCGACGGCAGTCACTTCGCCGTCGCCTACTGGTCGAACCCGGTGGTCGAGGACGGCGTCGTGCAGGGAGCCATCGCCACCTTCTTCGACATCAGCCAGCGACTCGACGAGCACGCCCGGCTCGAGGACAGCAACCGGCGCCTCGAGCAGACCTTCGACCTCGCGCCCGTGGGCATGGCGCACGTCTCGCTGGACGGCCGCATGCTGCGCGCCAACCGGGCGCTGGGCGTCATGCTCGGGCGCGCGCCGGCGGCGCTGGTCGGGCTCAGCCACCGCGACGTCTCGCCACCCGAGTACTGGGCCGGCACCGACGCGCTGCTGCACTCGGCGCAGCACGACGCGCACGGCGCGGCGCCGCGCGACGGGCACTCGATCGAGAAGCGCTACCTGCGCCCCGACGGCAGCGAGGTGTGGGGCCTGCTGACGACGGCACTGGTGCCCGCGGCGGGTGACCATCCGGCGTATTTCGTCTCGGTCATCAAGGACATCACCGAGCGCAAGCGCTTCGAGGCCGAACGCGACGCGCTCAACGCGATCAAGGTCGCGCACCAGGCGCGCACCGAGTTCCTCTCGCGCATGAGCCACGAATTGCGCACGCCGCTGAACGCGGTGCTGGGCTTCGCACAACTGCTGCGCGACGCTGCCGACGCGCCGCTGTCCGAGGCGCAAAGGCGCCACGCCGGGCGCATCCACCAGGCCGGCGAACACCTGCTCGCGCTCGTCAACGACCTGCTCGACCTGTCGCTGATCGAGGCCGGGCGGATGCAGCTCTCGCTCGAGCCGGTGGACCTGGCGGCGGTGGCCGACGAATCGTCGGCGATGCTCGCGGGACTGGCGGCGGCGCACCGGGTGAGACTGCAGCTGGACGAAGGCGATGACCGCGCCGACGCCGCCATCCACACCGCCGGCGGCGCAGCGCGCGCCGAGGCCGCTGCGGCGGCCGCGCCCTGGGTGCACGCCGACCGCGTCCGGCTGCGCCAGGTGCTGCTCAACCTGCTCAGCAACGCGATCAAGTACAACCGCGCCGGCGGCACGGTCACGCTGCACTGGCGACGCGACGGCCCGCGGTGCAGGCTGCAGATCATCGACACCGGGCCGGGCATCCCGGCGCAGCAGCTGGCGCATCTGTTCGAGCCCTTCAACCGGCTCGGCGCCGAGCGCTCGCCGATCGAAGGCACCGGCATCGGGCTGGTGCTCGCGCGACGTCTGGCCGAGTTGATGCAGGGCGGATTGACGGTCGACAGCCGCGTCGGCGAGGGCACCGTGGTGACGCTGACGTTGCGCTGCGCCGCGCG
>JBBIPS010000372.1:0-3241 GCA_037442725.1 Burkholderiales bacterium
GCCGCCAGGCGCTGAGCCCTTGGGGCCGGCTGCCGCGTGCGACGCACTCGCTGCTGCCGGCCCCGCGCACCGCCACGCTCATCGCCATGTCGCCCTTCATCGTCGCCCACGCCACGCACCCCGACGCCGGCATGGCACTGGCGCTGGCCGCGGCGCAGCTCGACGCACAGCGCGCGGCGCGCCGGCCGGCCTTCGCGGCGACGCTCGGACTGGTCTACTTCACCGATCACTACGCCGCGCGCGCCGAAGCACTGCACGACGAGTTGCGCCAGCGCTGGCCGGGAGTGCACTGGGCCGGCGCCGTCGGCGTCGGCGTGCTGGCCAGCGGTGTCGAGTATTTCGATGAGCCGGCCGTGGTCCTGATGCTCACCGACGTGCCGGCGGGGCAGTTCCAGCTCTTCAGCGGTCGCCGGCCGATGGACCGCAACCAGGCCGGCAGCGCGCTGGTGCACGCCGACCCGGCCACGCCCGACCTGGCCGAGCTGATCGCCGAGCTGGCCGCGCGTACCCGGTCGGGCTACCTGTTCGGCGGCGTCGCGAGCGCGCGCACGCGCACACTGCACATCGCCGACGGCGTCTTCGAGGGCGGCGTGTCGGGCGTGGCGTTCACGCCGGCGGTGGCGCTCGTTTCGCGTGTCACGCAGGGCAGCCAGCCGGTGGGGCCGGCGCGGCGCATCACGTCGGCCGAGCGCAACCTGGTGCTGGCGCTGGATGGCGCACCGGCGCTGCCGCTGCTGCTGGCCGACCTGGGCATCAACCTCGAGCGGGCGCAGCCGGCGATCGCCGCGCTGCGCTCGACACTGGCCGGCCTCACCGACGGCAACGATGCCGCGCTCGCGCACGCCGGCCAGTTCGGCGCCGACACGCGCGTACGCCACCTCGTCGGCATCGATCCGGCGCGGCAGGCGGTGGCGCTGGCCGACCGGGTCGAGCCCGGCATGCAACTCGCCTTCTGCCGCCGCGACGTCGAGGCGGCGCGGCGCGATCTGGTGCGCATCTGCGCCGAGATCCGCGACGAGGTCGAAAGCCTGGCCACCGACGAGCCTGTGACGGCCCCCGCCGGCGGCCCCGGCGAAGCCGCGGCGCCGCGCATCGCCGGCGCGATCTATGTCTCGTGCTCGGGCCGGGGCGGGCCGCACTTCGGCGCGCCGTCGGCCGAGGCACGCATCGTCCAGCGCGCGCTCGGCGATGTGCCGCTGGTCGGCTTCTTCGCCGCCGGCGAGATCGCGCGCCACCACCTGTACGGCTACACCGGCGTGCTGACGGTGTTCGTCGCTGCCTGACGCGGCGCTGCCGTGCCGTGCCGGGATCGACGGCCAGTCATTACAGTGGCGCCCTGAGACCGGCCGGAAACCGAAGATGAACGCTCCGCCCACCAGCGTCGACGCACCAGCGCCAGGCGGCCGCGACGCACGTGGCGTGCGCCAGGCCGAGGTCGTCGCCGCGCTGGCGGCCGTGCTGCCCGCGCACGCGCTGCTGCACCGGCGCGAGGACACCGCGCCGTTCGAGTGCGACGGCCTGAGCGCCTACCGCGCCACGCCGCTGGCGGTGGCGCTGCCCGAGACCGAGGATCAGGTCGCCGCGGTGCTCAGGGCCTGCGATGCGCTGGACGTGCCCGTGGTCGCGCGCGGCGCGGGAACGGGGCTGTCGGGCGGCGCGCTGCCGAACGAGAGCGGCGTGACGCTGTCGCTGGCGCGCTTCAACCGGATCATCAGGATCGATCCGGCCAGCCGCACTGCGGTCGTGCAATGCGGCGTGCGCAACCTGGCCATCAGCGAGGCGGCCGCGTCCTTCGGGCTTTACTACGCACCCGACCCGAGCAGCCAGATCGCCTGCACCATCGGCGGCAACGTGGCCGAGAACTCGGGCGGCGTGCACTGCCTGAAGTACGGGCTGACGCTGCACAACGTGATGGGCGTGCGCGGCTTCACCGCCGCCGGCGAGGCGGTCGAGTTCGGCGGAGGCGGCGCGCTCGACGCGCCCGGCCTCGACCTGCTCGCCGCAGTGATCGGCAGCGAGGGCATGCTCGCGGTGGTCACCGAGGTCACCGTCAAGCTGGTTCCCAGGCCGCTGCTGGCGCGCTGCATCCTGGCCAGCTTCGACGACATCGGCAAGGCCGGCGACGCGGTGGCCGCGATCATCGCCGCCGGCATCATCCCGGCCGGCCTCGAGCTGATGGACAAGCCGATGACCGCCGCGGTCGAGGACTTCGTCCATGCCGGCTACGACCTCGACGCCGCGGCGATCCTGCTGTGCGAGAGCGACGGCACGCCCGACGAGGTGGCCGAGGAGGTCGAGCGCATGCTCGACGTGCTGACCGGCTGCGGCGCGACGCGGCTCGAAGTCAGCCGCGACGAGGCCCAGCGCCTGACCTTCTGGAGCGGGCGCAAGAACGCCTTCCCGGCCTCGGGGCGCATCAGCCCGGACTACATGTGCATGGACTCGACGATTCCGCGCCGTCGCCTGGCCGACATCCTGCAGGCGATCGCGCAGATGGAGCGCAGGTACGGCCTGCGCTGCTGCAACGTCTTCCACGCCGGCGACGGCAACCTGCACCCGCTGATCCTGTTCGACGCCAACGAGGCCGACCAGTTGCTCCGCGCCGAGCGCTTCGGCGCCGAGATCCTCGAGACCAGCGTCGCGCTGGGCGGCACGATCACCGGCGAGCACGGCGTCGGCGTCGAGAAGCTCGGCTCGATGTGCGTGCAGTTCGCGCCCGAGGAACTGGCGCAGATGCGGGCCTTGAAGCAAGCCTTCGACCCGAAGGGCCTGCTCAACCCGGGCAAGGTGCTGCCGACGCTGCAACGCTGCGCCGAGTACGGCCGCATGCACGTGAAGAAGGGGCTGCTCGCGTTCCCCGGGCTGGAGCGGTTCTGAGCCGGGCGCCGCGTGACCATCGACCCGGCACTGCTGACACTGATCGAGCGCGTCCGCGCAGCGCGCGCCGAACGCGCGCCGCTCGACATCGTCGGCGGCAACACCAAGGCCTTCTACGGCGGCGCGCCGCGCGGCACGCCGCTGGATGTCCGGCCGCTGGCGGGAATCAGCAGCTACGAGCCGAGCGAGCTGGTGGTGACGGCGCGCGCCGGCACGCCGCTGGCCGAACTGGAAGCGGCGTTGGCCGACAAGGGGCAATGCCTGCCGTTCGAGCCGCCTCGCCTGGCCGCCGCCGGCCTGGCCTGCGGCGTCACGTCATTCGCTGCCGGGTCGGCCGGCGTCGCGGCGTCGGTCCCCGCGCCGG
>JBBIPS010000373.1:0-3235 GCA_037442725.1 Burkholderiales bacterium
CCAGGCGATGACCTTGACGAAGGTCTTGTCCAGCGCGATGCCGGCATCGGCGTCGAACACGCTCGTCATCGACTCGTCGCGGAAGTCGGTCGAGACGACCTTGTCCTCGGTGTAGCCGAGCACGCCCTTCATCGCACCCTGGCTCGCCGCCTTCATCGCCGCGCAGATCTCGGCGTAGCTGGCCTCCTTGACCAGTTCGACGGTGAGGTCGACCACCGAGACGTCCGAGGTCGGGACGCGGAACGACATGCCGGTGAGCTTCCTGTTCAGCTCGGGGATCACGACGCCGACGGCCTTGGCCGCGCCGGTGCTCGACGGGATGATGTTGTCGAGGATGCCGCGGCCGCCGCGCCAGTCCTTGTTGCTCGGGCCGTCCACCGTCTTCTGTGTCGCGGTGGTGGCGTGCACCGTCGTCATCAGGCCGCGCCTGATGCCCCAGGTGTCGTTGAGCACCTTGGCCACCGGCGCCAGGCAGTTCGTCGTGCAGCTGGCGTTGCTGATGATGGCCTGGCCGGCGTAGCTCGATTCGTTGACGCCGTAGACGAACATCGGCGTGTCGTCCTTGCTCGGCCACTCATCACGACCTTGCGCCGCGCCGGCGGCGATGTGCTTGCCCGCCGTCTCCTTCGTCAGGAACAGGCCGGTGGACTCGACGACGATGTCGGCGCCGACCGCGCCCCAGTTCAGCTCGGCCGGGTCCTTCAGCGCCGTCAGGCGGATCCGCCTGCCGTTGACGATCAGCGTGCTGCCGTCGATCGCCACCTCGCCCTGGAAGCGCCCGTGCACGCTGTCGTACTTCAGCATGTAGGCCAGGTAGTCGGGCTCGAGCAGGTCGTTGATGCCGACCACCGCGATGTCGCTGAAGTTCTGCACGGCCGCGCGCAGCACCATGCGCCCGATGCGGCCGAAGCCGTTGATGCCGATCTTGATGGTCATGAGGGAACTCCGTTCAAAGGTTGGAAGGGAAGGGAAACAGCGAACGAAATCGCGGTGGGGAGTCGAGCTCAGGGACGGCAGCCGAGCTGGCCCTTCTTGGTGTTCTCGAAGTAGCCCAGCTCACCGGGGCAGGCCAGCTTGCCCTCGGGCGCGGCGGTGCCGGCCTTGGCCCGGCAGGTAAAGGCGCCGGTCTTCTTGTTGACGCTCTTGGCGTCGAACTTCCAGCCCGGCGGGCATTGCGGCACGGCGGCCCGTGGCTTGGCGGTGGGCGCTGCGGCCTTGGCGGGCGCCGCCGCGACCACCACCGTGGCACGCTGGTCGTCGCCCAGGCACTTGAGCGCCGGCAGCTTGGTCACCGGATGCACGCGCACCGAATAGCTGCCCGGCTTGGCGTAGCGGTGCTTGAGCACGATCGTCGCGTCCTTGGCCTGGTTGACGACGAAGCTCTGCTGCGCGCCGTCGCCGAACTCGATGCGCACGTGGCAGTTCTGCGCGCTGCTGACGTCGAAGGTGGCCGTCAGCGTCACCTCCTCGCCCACCTGGGCCGAGGCGGGTTGCACCTTTGCCGACTGCAGCGTCTGGGCCGAGGCCAGCATCGCGGTGGCCTGCAGCGTCAGCGCAACGAGAAGAGCTTTCATGGACGTGGCTCCTGGTGATGGGCGGACCGACGGCCGGGCCCGTCGGCGGGTGAAAGGTTCGGCATCGACGATGCTGCTCTGCGTACCCGCTTCGCCTACTTGCCCAGCACCTGGCGCACGGTGTTCGCCAGGTCGTCGGCGGTGAGGCCGAAGTGCTTGAACAGGGCCGGCGCCGGCGCGCTCTCGCCGTAGGTGTCGACGCCGAGCACGGCGGCGCAGCCGTACTTCCACCAGCCGTCGGTCACGCCGGCCTCGATGGCGATGCGCGGCAGCCTGGCCGGCAACACGCTGGTCTTGTAGGCCATGCTCTGGCGGTCGAACACCGTCGTGCTGGGCATCGAGACCACGCGCACCGCGATCTTCAGCTTCGCCAGCGCGGCCTGGGCATGCAGCGCCAGCTGCACCTCGCTGCCGGTGGCGATGATCACCGCCTGCGCGGTCTTCTTCAGCCCCACCTCGCTGGGCTCGGCCAGCACGTAGCCACCCTTGGCGATGTCGTCCAGCCCGGCCTTGGGCGCGTAGGGCAGGTTCTGGCGGCTCAGCAGCAGCGCGCTGGGGCGTTTGCGGCTCTGGATCGCACAGGCCCAGGCCACGCTGGTCTCGGCGCTGTCGGCCGGGCGCCAGACGTCGAGCCCCGGGATCAGCCGCAGCGACGCGGCGTGCTCGACGCTCTGGTGCGTCGGCCCGTCCTCGCCCAGGCCGATCGAGTCGTGCGTGAAGACGTGGACGACGCGCAGCTGCATCAGCGCGGCCATGCGGATCGCGTTGCGGCTGTAGTCGCTGAAGGTCAGGAAGGTGCCGCCGTAGGGGATGAAGCCGCCGTGCAGCGCGACGCCGTTCATCACCGCCGCCATGCCGAACTCGCGCACGCCGTAATTGATGTGGCGGCCGAGCTGGCCGGCCTCGTTGCGCACCGGCTGGCCGGCGGCGTCGAAGCGCAGCGCCGGCGTGCTCTTGGTGTTGGTCAGGTTGGAGCCGGTCAGGTCGGCCGAGCCGCCCAGCAGCTCGGGCAGCTTGGCGGTGAAGTGCTCCAGCGCGATCTGGCTGGCCTTGCGGCTGGCCACGGTCTCGGCCTTCTCGTGCGCGCTACCCACGGCCTCGACGGCGATCTCGGCGAAGTCGGCCGGCAGCTCGCCCTTCATGCGGCGGGTGAATTCCTTGGCCAGCTCGGGGAAGGCGGCGGCATAGGCGGCGAAGCGCGCGTCCCAGTCGGCCTGGCGCTCGGCGCCGGCGGCAGTGGCGTCCCAGGCGGCCTGGACTTCCGCGGGGACCACGAAGGGCTCGTGCCCCCAGCCCAGCGACTCGCGCGTCAGCGTGATCTCGTCGCCACCCAGCGGCTCGCCGTGGGCCTTGGCAGTGCCGGCACGGTTCGGCGAGCCCTTGCCGATGGCGGTCTTGCAGATGATCAGCGTCGGCTTGTCGCTGCTGGCCTTGGCCTGCGCGATGGCGGCCGCCACGGCGTCCACGTCGTGGCCGTCGACCGGGCCGATGACGTTCCAGCCATAGGCGGCGAAGCGGCCGGCGGTGTTGTCGACGAACCAGGGCGCGACCGGGCCGTCGATGCTGATGCCGTTGTCGTCGTACAGCGCGACCAGCTTGTTCAGCTTCCAGGCGCCGGCCAGCGCGCAGGCCTCGTGGCTCACGCCTTCCATCAGGCAGCC
>JBBIPS010000374.1:0-3230 GCA_037442725.1 Burkholderiales bacterium
CAGGCGTAGAGCTGGCCCGCGCCCAGCCCGCGCACGAAGACGTGCCAGTAGTGGCCGCTGCGGTGCGGCCCCGGGTCGAGCGCGAACACGCGCGCCGGCGCCGCGGCGTCGGCGCGGTCGTACAGGAGCAGATCCAGCCGCTGCGCGCCGCGCGCGTAGACGCTGAAATTGACACCCCCGGCGCGCAGTGTCGCGCCCAGCGGATGGGCGTCGCCCGGGGCGGATTCGGCGATCGGGGTCACGATGCCGCGCATGATCGACCCGCAGCGGCGGCCGTGGCAAGGGGTTCGCGCGCGACTCGCGCTGCGCCGGTGAGCCCGGTCAATGCGGATCGGCTAAGCTGGCGCTCCCGCCCTGCACCGATCACGGAGCCCCAACATGCCCGGCCTGCTTGCCGATGTCGATCCCGATGGCCTGCTCGAATACTCGGTGGTCTTCACCGACCGCGCTCTGAACCACATGTCGCGCCGGTTCCAGGGCGTGATGCGCGACATCTCGGGCGTGCTCGAGCTGGCCTATGGCGCAAAGTCGGTGGCGATCGTGCCAGGCAGCGGCAGCTTCGGCATGGAAGCGGTGGCGCGCCAGTTCGCGACCGGCAGGAAGTGCCTGGTGCTGCGCAACGGCTGGTTCAGCTACCGCTGGACGCAGATCCTCGAGACGGGGGCCATCGCGTCGGAGGCGACGGTGCTCAAGGCGCGCCGCGTCGGCGCCGGAGCGCAGGCGCCGTTCGCGCCGGCGCCGATCGACGAGGTGGTGTCGGCCATCGCCGGCGCCCGGCCCGACGTCGTCTTTGCGCCGCATGTCGAGACCGCCGCGGGCCTGCTGCTGCCCGACGCCTATCTGCGCGCGGTGGCCGACGCGGTGCATGCCGCCGGTGGCCTGTTCGTGCTCGACTGCATCGCCAGCGGTGCGCTCTGGGTCGACGTGCGTGCCACGGGTGTCGACGTGCTGATCAGTGCGCCACAGAAGGGCTGGAGCGGCTCGCCGTGCTGCGCCTTCGTGATGCTCGGCGAGCGCGCGCGCGAGCGCATCGAGTCGACCACGAGTTCGAGCTTCGCCTGCGACCTGCGCAAGTGGCTGCAGGTCGCCGAGGCCTACCGGGCCGGCGGCCACGCCTACCACGCGACGATGCCGACCGACGCCCTGGCGCGCACGCGCGACGCGATGCTCGAGACTCGGGACTACGGCTTCGAGCGCTTGCGCGCCGAGCAACTGGCGCTGGGCGGCGCGGTGCGCGCGATGCTGCAGCGCCGGGGCTACCCGAGCGTGGCCGCCGAAGGCTTCCAGGCGCCGGGCGTGGTCGTCAGCTACACCAGCGATGCCGAGCTGCACAGTGGCCGCAGCATGCTGGCGCAGGGCGTGCAGATCGCCGCCGGCGTGCCGCTGCAGTGCGACGAGGGGCCGGACTTCCGCAGCTTCCGCGTCGGCCTGTTCGGCCTGGACAAGCTGCACCACGTCGAGCGCAGCGTGCGCGCGCTCGAGCAGGCGCTGGACCGCGCCACGGCACGCTCGGGCCAGCGCGCGCCGACGGGCGTCGCCTGAGGCCGCCGCGCACGCGGCGCCCGCGCGATGAGCCCGCGTCTGCCGCACGACGCCGACAGCGCGTTGAAGCTGGCGGCGCAGTCGATGTTCGACCTCTTCGCGCAGGCCGCGATGGGGATGATGGTGGTCGACCGCGCGCACCGCATCGTCTGGATCAGCGAAGGCTACAAGCGCTTCCTGCCGGCGCTCGGGTTCGACGGCGCCGATAGCTTCGTCGGCCAGCGTGTGGAGCAGGTGGTACCCAATACGCAGATGCCGCAGGTGATCGAGACCGGCCAGGCGATCCTGGTCGACCTGCTGACCAACCGCGCCGGCACCTTCCTCGTCAGCCGGCTGCCGCTGCGCGACGACGAGGGGCGCGTGATCGGCGCGCTCGGCATGGTGCTGATGGACCACCCCGAGAGCACGATGCAGCCGCTGATCGCCAAGTTCGGCCGCCTGCAGCTCGAGCTCGAGGAGACACAGCACCGGCTGACCGCCGAACAGACGCGCAACCGACGCGCCAAGTACACCATCGCCAGCTACATCGGCACCAGCGCGGCGGCGCTCGAGGTCAAGCGCCACGCGCGGCGCGTGGCGGGCACCGCGTCGACGGTGCTGCTGATCGGCGAGACCGGCACCGGCAAGGAACTGCTCGCACACGCGATCCACGCCGCCTCGGCGCGCGCGGCGCGGCCGTTCGTCGGCGTCAACCTCGCCGCGGTGCCCGACACGCTGCTCGAAGCCGAATTCCTCGGCGTCGCGCCGGGCGCCTACACGGGCGCCGACCGCAAGGGCCGCGACGGCAAGTTCAAGGTCGCCGACGGCGGCACGCTGTTCCTCGACGAGATCGGCGACCTGCCGTTGCCGCTGCAGGCCAAGCTGCTGCGCGCGCTGCAGGAGCAGGAGGTCGAGCCGCTCGGCGGCAACCAGGTGACCAAGGTCGACGTGCGTGTCATCGCCGCGACCAGCCGCGATCTCGGCGCGATGGTGGCCGAGGGACGCTTCCGCGCCGACCTGTACTACCGCCTGGCCGTGCTGCCGATCCGCCTGCCGCCGCTGCGCGAGCGGCTGGCCGACATCGAGGCGCTCGCCGAGGCGCTGCTCGACGACATCGCGCGGCGCAGCGGGCTGCCGCACAGGAGTCTGTCGACCGAGGCGCTGGACCGCCTGGCCACGCACGCCTGGCCGGGCAACATCCGCGAACTGCGCAACGTGCTCGAGCAGGCCAGCCTGATGACCGACGACGCCGTGCTGGGCGCGCGCCACTTCGCCGCCGTGCTCGGCACGACGCAGGGCGTGGTCGAGCCGGCGCTCTTTGCGCCTGTCCCGACCGTGGCGGCGCCGCACATCGCTGGCGTGAAGTCGCTGCCGCAGGCGGTGGCCGAACTGGAAGCGCAGGCGATCCGCGAGGCACTGCAGGCCACCGGTGGCAACAAGCTGGCGGCATCTCGCCTGCTCGGCATCTCGCGGGCCACGCTGTACGAGAAGCTCGCGCAGCGAGCGGCTGTATTCGTACCGGACGCTGGATGAATAGTGGACAGGGGCGCAGTCTCCGCTGTCCGACTTTCATGCATTTGGCTCTGCAAGTGAGTTCGCGCACCCGCGAATTCGGCGGGTCCACGATGGCTGCCGTCAGGCCGCAAGCTGCTTTCTCCTCGGCGCCACAGTCGACACGGCACTGAGCCGCGCACCCAGGGTTAACGAGG
>JBBIPS010000375.1:0-3211 GCA_037442725.1 Burkholderiales bacterium
GCCGGCATCGTCGTCCTCGAAGCAGATCCGGTTCGCATCCAGTCAATGACAGGATTCAAATGGATCACTTCTATATCATTGAACGCGACTTAGTATGAGCCAGCGGCTGGTCGGGTCGTCACGCTTGTCCACGCTCATGACGGCGGATTTCGCACCCTGGATCAGCAGCGTGCGCAGGTAGTTGTCGCCGCGTTTGGTGATGCGCCCCAGGCTGGTTTTGCCGCCCGAGGAGTGCTGGCGCGGCACGATTCCCAGCCAGGCGCCAAACTGGCGGCCGGATTTGAATTGGTGGAAGTCGGCCACCGAGGCGGTGAAGGCCGAGGCGCCGAGCTCGCCGATGCCGATCACGCGCGCGGCGCGCCTGGCCGCGTCGCAGCTGCGCACGTGCTGGCTGATCTGGCGGTCGCACCACTGCATGCAGTCGTCCAGGCCGCGCCAGTGGTCAAAGGCCTGCTGCAGCGCCAGGCGGGCGGTGCCGCTGAGCTCGTTGCTGGCGTCTTCGAGCACGTCGGGCAGCGCGGCGCGCAGCACCTTGGGGCGCTTGCCGAACACCAGCCCAAACTCGGCCAGCACGCCGCGGATGCGGTTGGTCCAGGCGGTGCGGTCTTCCTTGAAGCCCTCGCGGATGGCGTGCAGCGCCATCAGGCCTTGCTGCACGGTCGTCTTGATCGGCACAAAGCACATCTGCGGGCGCGAGGCGGCTTCGCAGATGGCCGCCGCATCGGTGGCGTCGTTCTTGCCGCCACGGCCCTCCATGCGGTAGGGCGTGACCAGGTGCGGGCAATCAACCGGGCGGCAAAGCCCATGACCATCAGCCGTCGCGCCCAGTGGTGCGCGCCGCTGCACGCCACCATCGCCACCACGCAGCCCGCCGGCAGGTGCTGGGCGCACCCCGCCAGAAACTGATCACGTTTGAGCGCGCGGGCCACCACGCGCCGGCCCGCAGCGTCGGCCCCATGCACATGGATCACCTGCTTGGCGATATCCACACCTGCCCGCGCCATCAAACGACGTGTAACCTCTGACATGGGACTTCCCCTTTGCAGTTGCAGATTGACTTCCTTCACACCGTCAATCTTGGTGCCTCGACACCGCTTATGGACTGGGGAAGTCCTTTCTCATTCGGTCCAGGGGACGCGGCGCGAAGAAGCCGCGCAGCGCTCCTGACCTCCACGATAGGCGTGTCCGGCTGGCGGCGCGCCGGCAGGCGTCCGATCCTTCGGCAGGCGATCGCCAGCCCGCAGTGGGCTGGCTCTCGTCCGGCCTCAGTCCCATGCCGCGCGCAGGCGGCGGGCGATGTCGACCGTGCAGGCCGGCATCGGCGCCGGCGCGGCTTCGGCGGGCGCGGCCGGCCCGATGCGCTCGAAGCACGGCAGCACCTCGGGCGCGATGAAGCGCGACAGCCCGCCGTACACGTGACGGTCGCCGTGCCTGGGTTGCTGCGTGACGTAGAAGCGCTGCGGCACCATCAGCGCCAGGCGCTGTTTCGCGCGGGTCATCGCCACATACAGCAGCCGGCGCTCCTCGTCGATCTGCGCCGCGCTGCCGCAAGCCATGTCCGAGGGCATGCAGCCGTCGACGACGTTGAGGATCGTCACCGCCTGCCACTCCTGGCCCTTGGCCGAGTGGATCGTCGACAGGATCAGGTAGTCCTCGTCGAGCCAGGGCGCGCCGGCGGCGTCGCTGGTGGCTTCGGGCGGGTCGAGCGTCAGCTCGGTGAGGAAGCGCTCGCGCGAGGCGTGGCCGCTGGCGATCTGCGTCAGCTGGTCGAGGTCGGCCTGGCGCTGCGCGGCGTCCTGCTCGTGCCGGCGCTGCAGGTGCGGGCCGTACCAGCGCTGCACCGCGTCGAGCTCGGCCGGCCAGCCGACCCGGCCACCGGCCAGCGCGCTGCACAGCTCGACCAGCGGCCGCCAGTCGCCTGCGGCGCCACCCGGCACCGCAAAGTCCTGCAGCGCGCGCAGCGGCTCGGTGCTGGCATCCATCGCGTCGAGCACGCGGCGCGCGACGGCGGGTCCGATTCCCGGCACCAGTTGCGCGACGCGAAATCCGGCCATGCGGCCGCGCGGGTTGTGCACCCAGCGCAGCACCGCCAGCACATCCTTGATGTGCGCGGCTTCGAGGAACTTCAAGCCGCCGAACTTGACGAACGGGATGCGCCGGCGCGCCAGCTCGAGTTCGAGCGCGGCGCTGTGGTGGCTGGTGCGGAACAGCACCGCCTGCTGCCTGAGGTGCACGCCAGCCTCGCGCTGCTCGAGCACCGCATCGGCGACCCACGCGGCTTGCGCCATCTCGTCGGCGACCCTGACCAGCAGCGGCCTGGCCGTCGACGCGCGATCGGTCCACAGGCGCTTGGCGTGGCGCTCGGCGGCCTGCGCGATGACGGCGTTCGACGCGTCGAGGAGGGTCTGCGTCGAGCGGTAGTTGCGCTCGAGCACGAGCACCTGCGCGCCGGGGCCGAACTGCGCCGGGAAGTCGAGGATGTTGCGCACCTCGGCAGCGCGGAAGCCGTAGATCGACTGCGCGTCGTCGCCGACCACCGCCAGGCCGCGGCCGTCGGGCTTGAGCGCGCGCAGGATCGCCGCCTGCAGCCGGTTCGTGTCCTGGTACTCGTCGACCAGCACGTGGTCGAAGCGGGCGCCGACCGCGGCGGCCAGCGCCGGCTCGGCGAGCATCTGCTGCCAGGCCAGCAGCAGGTCGTCGTAGTCGAGCGTGTGCTGCGCCTGCTTGGCCGCCACGAAGGCGCGGAACAGTCGCTTCAATTCATCGTGCCAGGGCGCGCACCAGGGGTAGTGCTCGCGCAGCACCTCGGCCAGCGGCGCCTGCGTGTTGACGGCGCGCGAATAGATGCCGAGGCAGGTCGCCTTGAGCGGGAAGCGGCTCTTCAGCGCGGCCAGTCCCAGTTCCTGGCGCGCCAGCGCCATCAGGTCCTCGGCGTCGCCGCGATCGGCGATGCCGAAGTCCTCGGCCAGGCCGATACGCGGCGCGTACTCGCGCAGCAGCCGCGCGCCGATGCCGTGGAAGGTGCCGGCCCAGGGTAGCGCCGGTGCGGGCTGGGTGGCGCGCAGCCCGAGCGCCTGGTGCAGCAGGCGGCCGGCGCGCTGCTGCAGCTGCTGCGCCGCGCGGCGCGAGAAGCTCAGCAGCAGCAGGCGCTGCGGGTCGGCGCCGTCGAGCACCAGTCGCGCCGTGCGCGCCGCCAGCGTCAGCGTCTTGC
>JBBIPS010000376.1:0-3183 GCA_037442725.1 Burkholderiales bacterium
CGGACGAAGCCGAGGTGCATGCGCTCGACCAGCCGGCGTTGCTCGGGACCCAGGCCCGCCGCGTTGCGGGTCGCGTGCACCGCATCGATGCGGGCGAAGACGGCGCCGTCCTGCTGCACCGCGCTCCAGTGCTCGGCCAGCGGCGCGGCAACGTCGCGCTGCACCGCCTGCAGCGCGGGCGAGGTCGCCGAGGCCGTCAGGCTGTAGAACAGCGCCTCGATGCGTCCGAGCAGCGCGCCGGCGCGGTCGCACGCCGCGACGGTGTTGTCGAAGTCGGGTGGCGCCGGGTTGGCGCCGATCGCCGCCAGCTCCTGCCGGTGCGCGCGCATCGCGTGTTCGAACGCCGGCCTGAAATGCTCGGCACGGATCGCGCCGAACGCCGGCAGTCCGAACGGCAGGGTCGAGTCGATGAGCAGCGGGTTGGTTTCGGCATCCATGGTGTCTCGAAGTGTCGGCGTGGCGGCGTGCCCGGAGCGCCCGGGCACCGCAATGATGCCAGCGCGTGGCATCGGTACGACGAGTCGATGGCGCGCCGGCGCCGCCGCCGGGGTCGTCCGATCGCCTGCAGCGACGGGCGACGTGCGTCGGCTCGCGGCGGCGTGCGTCGCTGCGGTGCCGGCAGCCAATGCCCGGGCCCGGGTCGTGGACAATGAGATCCCGAGCAGCCCGCCCGACATAAGATGCAGAATCAATGCATCTATTCGAACCCCAGCCATGACTTTCGCCCGATGGCTCCCGCAACTCCCTGCCGCAGCGCCGCAGCCGGCCAGCGGCGGGACGCCCCACCGTGGCGGCCGCCGACCCGGCGCCGCGCCAGGAATCGACAGCCGCGACGCGCAGGCGCGCCATGTCCGCCACTGACCGGCAAGCCCCGCTCACCCAGGCGCTCGAGCGGGCCTACCCGCACGGCTTCGTCACCGACGTCGAGGTCGATGCGTTGCCGCCGGGGCTGGACGAACGGACGATCCGCGCCATCTCCCTGCGCAAGAACGAGCCGGAGTTCCTGTTGCAGTGGCGGCTGGCGGCGCTCGAGCGCTGGCGCTCGATGCCACAGCCGGCGTGGGCGCAACTGCACATCGACCCGGTGGACTTCCAGGCACTGAGCTACTACTCGGCGCCCAGGTCGCAGCAGGATGGGCCGAAGAGCCTGGCCGACGTCGACCCCAAGCTGCTCGAGACCTACGAGCGGCTGGGCGTGCCGCTGCACGAACGCGCCAAGCTCGCCGGCGTGGCCGTCGACGCCGTGTTCGACTCGGTCTCGGTGGGCACCACCTTCCGCGAGCAGCTGGCCAGGGTCGGCGTGATCTTCTGTTCGTTCTCGCACGCCGTGCAGCACCACCCCGAGCTGATCGAGCGTTATCTGGGCACGGTCGTGCCGCCGGGCGACAACTTCTATGCAGCGCTGAACTCGGCGGTGTTTTCCGACGGTTCGTTCGTCTACGTCCCGGCCGGCGTGCGCTGCCCGATGGAGCTGTCGTCGTACTTCCGCATCAACGCGCGCAACACCGGTCAGTTCGAGCGCACGCTGATCATCGCCGAGGCCGGCAGCCACGTCAGCTACCTCGAGGGCTGCACCGCGCCGCAGCGCGACGAGCACCAGTTGCACGCCGCGGTGGTCGAGCTGATCGCGCACGACGACGCGCACATCAAGTACTCGACGGTGCAGAACTGGTACCCCGGCGACGAGCAGGGGCGCGGCGGCATCTACAACTTCGTCACCAAGCGCGGGCTGTGCGCGGGGCAGCGCTCGCACATCGCCTGGACGCAGATCGAGACCGGCTCGGCGATCACCTGGAAGTACCCCAGCGTCGTGCTGCGCGGCGACGACTCGCGCGGCGAGTTCCACTCGATCGCGGTGGCCAACCACTTCCAGCAGGCCGACACCGGCACCAAGATGATCCACCTCGGGCGCAACACCACGAGCCGCATCGTCTCCAAGGGCATCAGCGCCGGCCACGCGCACAACAGCTACCGCGGGCTGGTGCGCATCGCGCCGACGGCGGCCGGTGCGCGCAACCACACGGTGTGCGATTCGCTGCTGATCGGCCCGCACTGCGGTGCGCACACCTTCCCGTACGTCGACGCGGCGCGCGACGATGCGGTGGTCGAGCACGAGGCGACAACGACGCGCATCTCCGAGGAGCGCCTCTTCTACTGCCAGCAGCGCGGCATCGATCCATCCGAGGCCACGGCACTCATCGTCGGCGGCTTCTGCCAGTCGGTGCTCGAGGAGCTGCCGATGGAGTTCGCGCTCGAGGCCAAGGCGCTGCTCGCGGTGTCGCTCGAAGGCGCCGTCGGCTGAGCCGCGCCGCACACATTCGGAGGACGAACCATGACCCGGACCGAGCCGCTGCTGCAAGTCAGCGAACTGCGCGTCGACGTCGGCGAGCGCAACGTGCTCGAGTCGGTCTCGCTCGATGTGCACGTCGGCGCGCTGGTGGTGCTGATGGGCGCCAACGGCAGCGGCAAGAGCACGCTGGGCCTGACGCTGGCGGGCCATCCGCGCTATCGCGTCGTCGGCGGCCAGGTGCGCTTCGCCGGCCAGGATCTGCTGGCGCTGAGCCCGGAAGCGCGCGCCCGCGCCGGCCTGTTCGTGTCGTTCCAGGCGCCGCCCGAGATCCCGGGCGTGAAGAACAACCTGTTCATCCGCACGGCACTCAATGCGGTGCGCGCTGCACGCGGCCAGACGCCGCTCGACGCGTTCGACTTCCTCGAGCAGGCGCGCCAGGCCGCGGCCAAGCTCGGTCTGCCCGAGGCGATGCTCGGCCGGCCGGTGAACGACGGCTTCTCCGGCGGCGAGCGCAAGCGCAACGAGCTGCTGCAGCTCGCGCTGCTGCAGCCGCGCCTGGCGCTGCTCGACGAGATCGACTCCGGGCTCGACGTCGACGGCACGCGTGCCGTGGTTCGCCTGGTGCAGGAGCTGCGCGCGCAGGGCGCGTCGTTCATCGTCGTCTCGCACTACCTGCAGCTGATCGAGTCGCTCGAGCCCGACGCGGTGCTGCGGCTCGACCAGGGCCGCATCGCCGAGCGGGGCGGCCTGGCGCTGGCGCGCGATGTCGCGCGCACCGGATTCGCGCGTGCCGCCGAGGCGGCCTGAGCCATGGGCGGCAACCGGGTCGACGGTCAGGGCGCGCGCAGCCAGCTGGCCGCGCACGGCTGGATCGCGCGCAACGCCGAGTCGTT
>JBBIPS010000377.1:0-3181 GCA_037442725.1 Burkholderiales bacterium
CATGCGGATCAGCCCGGCCTGCAGCAGCGCCTCGGGCACCGCCGCGCCGGCGCGCCGGGCCTGGTTGGCGAAGTCCACCAGCAGGATCGCGTTCTTCGTCACCAGCCCCATCAGCATGACCAACCCGATCATCGAGAAGATGTTGAGCGTGCTGCGCCAGAACAGCAGCGCGAGCATCACGCCGATCAGCGCCAGCGGCAGCGAGGCCATGATCGCGATCGGCTGCACGAAACTGCCGAACTGGCTGGCCAGCACGATGTAGATGAAGATCACCGCCAGCGCCATCGCGGCGAGCAGGCCGCTGAACGCCTCGGCCTGCTGCTGCGCCTCACCACCGACATCGAAGCTGTAGCCCGGCGGCAGCGTGGTGGCCTTGATCAGCTTCTGCACGTCGGCGCCGACGTCGCCGGCGGGCCGGCCCTGCACGCCGGCGAAGATGGCCTCGCGGCGCTGCAGGTTCTGGCGCCGGATCACGTCCGGGTTGGTCACCGGCTCGATGCTGGCCACGCTGTCGAGCGTGATCGGCGTGCCGTCCCTGGCGAAGGCGACCGGCAGCTTGCGCATCTGCTCGACGCGCTCGCGCTGCTCCTCGGGCAGGCGCAGCAGCACCTCGACCTGCTGGCCGTCGGGGGTGGTCCAGAAGGTGGCGACCTCGCCGTTGACATAGGCGCGCAGGCTCGACGCGAGCTGCGGCGCGGTCAGGCCGATCTCGCGCGCCGCGCCGGGCCTGAGGCGCACCGCGAAGGCCGGCAGCCCGGGCTTGAGCGAGAGGTCGACATCGGTGATGCCCGGGATGGCGCGCACCTTGTCGGCGAACCCGGTGGCGATGCGCGCCAGCCCCTGCGGATCGCTGCCCAGGATGGCGACGTAGATCGGCCGGTTGAAGCCGACCGAGACCTCGATGCCGGGGATGTGCGCGATCGCGGCGCGGATCGCCTCCTCGACCTCCTTCTGGCTGCGCCGGCGCTGGTTGCGGTCGGTGAGCGCGATGTTGAGCGAGGCCTGGCTGCGTCCGACGGCAAAGCCCTGGCCCTGGCCGCCGACGTTGGTCGAAATCGTCTTGACCTCGGGAAACGCGGCGACGACCTCCTCGACCTGGCGCACCTTGGCGTCGCTGCGCGCCAGGCTCGCGCCCACCGGCATGCGCAGCGAGAGCTGGGTGAAGCCCTGGTCGGTCTGCGGTATGAACTCGGTGCCCACCAGCGGCGCCAGTGCGATCGCGCCGAAGAAGCTCGCGCCACCGATCGCCAGCACCAGACCGCGTGGCGTCAGCGTCGCGAAGCGCCAGCGCCGTGGCCGGGACTTGTCGCGCCGGCCGTGTTCGTCGAACGGGCGGGCGAACACCGGCAGCCCGAGCGGCAGGCCGGCAAGGCGCGACGCGAAGGCCACGCGCCTGAACGGCACGACGCCCAGGGCATAGCGGCGACCGCTGAAGGCCCACCCGATCAGCCGCTCGTAGAGCCGGTGCAGGCGCTGCATCAGCCAGTCGGTGGCGCCGATCAGGCGGCCCAGCAGCGGCAGCCGCTTCAGGCTGGCCGAGGGCGGGTCCTTCCAGCGGCTCGACAGCATCGGATCGAGCGTGAAGCTGACGAACAGGCTGACCAGCACCGCCACCGCCACGGTGATGCCGAAGGGGTAGAAGAACTTGCCGATGATGCCGCCCATGAACGCCACCGGGACGAACACCGCGCACAGCGCGAAGGTGGTCGCCATCACCGCCAGGCCGATCTCCTCGGTGCCCTCGCGCGCCGCGCGGTGGTGGTCCTTGCCCATGCCGAGATGGCGCACGATGTTCTCGCGCACGACGATCGCATCGTCGATCAGCAGGCCGATGCTCAGCGACAGCGCCATCATCGTCATGAAGTTCAGCGTGAAGCCCAGCGCGTGCACGGCGATGAAGCTCGAGATCACCGCGATCGGCAGCGTCAGGCCGGTGATGATGGTCGAGCGCCACGAGTGCAGGAACAGGAAGACGATCGCCACCGTCAGCAGTGCGCCCTCGATCAGGGTGTTGCGCAGGCCGTCGAGCGAGCCCTTGACCCAGTCGCTGTTGGCATAGATCAGCCGCAGTTCGACCCCGGGCGGCAGCGTCTTGCGGATCTCCTCCATCGTCGCCTTGATCGCCTCGCCGGTGGCGACGATGTTGGCGTCCTGCTGCTTGAAGACGTTGAAGCTCACCGCGCGCTGGCCGTTGATGCGGGCGATCGAGTCGGCCTCGCGCTCGCGCTCGACGAGCTGACCCAGGTCGCCCAGCGTCAGCGCCAGCGCGCCGCGGTGCGCGACGACGATGTCGGCGAACTGGCGCGGCTCGCGCGCCCGGCCCTCGACGCGCAGGATGATGTCGCTGCTCGCATCCGACAGCAGCCCCACCGGCTGGTCGATGTTGGCCTCGCGCAGTGCGCTGGCGACTTCGGCCGGCGTGATGCCGTAGCCGCGCAGCCGGGTCGGGTCCAGGTTGACGCGCAACTCGCGCGTCGACAGCCCGGAGACCTCGACGTTGGCCACGCCGTCGATGCTCGACAGGCGCTTGGCGACGTTCTGGTCACCCAGGATCGAGAGTTCGCGCGCCGAGCGCGTCGGGCTCATCAGCGCCATCACCACGACCGGCTGCGTGTTGTCGTTGTTGAAGCGCGAGACCGTCGGGATCCTGGCGTCGCGGGGCAGGCCGGACTGCACCTGCGCCAGGCGGTCGCGCACGTCCTGCATCGCGCGGCCCATGTCGGCGTTCAGGTTGAACTCGACGCTGGTCTGGCTGCGCCCCTCGAAGCTGCGCGACGTGATGCGCTTGACGCCGGCGATCGAGTTCAGCGACTCCTCGACGAGCTTGCTGACCTCGCGCTCGACCGCTTCGGGCGAAGCGCCGGGGTAGGCCACGTCGATGAAGGCGCCGGGGAAGGAGATGTCGGGCATCTGCTCGATGCCGAGCCGGACGTACGACGCCAACCCCAGCACCAGCAGCGCCAGCATCACCATCGTCGCGAACACCGGGTTCGCGATCGAGACACGCGTGATCCACATCGTCGTCCTCCTGGCGCGCGGATCAGCGCGCCAGCACCGCGCTGGAGGCGCTGGCCGACGCCAGCGGCGCTGGCGGGCCGGCAACGACGCTGGCCCTGGCGCCCTCGCGCAGGTTGTCGAAGCGCAGCGCGAGCACCTGCGCGTCGGCGCCCAGGCCGCTGAG
>JBBIPS010000378.1:0-3172 GCA_037442725.1 Burkholderiales bacterium
GCTGCGCTGGCCGCGCTCGGCGCGGTGCATCAGGCGCCCGTCGCCGTGGCGCTGCTGTGTGTCGTCGGCATCGCCGGCGGACTGGCGCTGTCGCTGATCGTCGCCGGCATCCAGGCCAACGCGCCCGCGCCGGTGCGCGGCCGCGTCGTGAGCCTGTACACCCTCATCTCGCAGGTCGTGCCGGCGGCCGCGGGTGTGGCCGCGGGTGCGCTGGCACAGGCCTTCGGTGTCGCCGTCGCGCTCGCTGCCAGCGGCGCGACGCTGGTCGCAGCGATGCTCGGCAACGTGCTGTGGATGGCTGCACTGCGGCGCCATCGCGGCTGAAGCGCGGCGCGCGGTCGCAACGGTCGGCCGGCAGCGGCGAGCCGGACCTGATGCGGACCGAGGCCCGCTGGCCGATTCACCCCCGCGTCAGCACCGCCTGCAGGAACTGCCGCGTTCGCGCGTGCTGTGGCTGGTCGAAGACTTGCGCTGCGGGCCCCGACTCGAGCAGCACGCCGTGGTCCATCACCGCGACCACATCGGCGACCTCGCGTGCAAAGCCCATCTCGTGCGTGACGACCATCATCGTCATGCCCTCGCGCGCCAGGTCCTTCATCACCTGCAGCACCTCGCCGACGAGTTCGGGGTCGAGCGCCGAGGTCGGCTCGTCGAACAGCATCACCTGTGGCTGCATCGCCAGTGCGCGGGCGATCGCGACGCGCTGCTTCTGGCCCCCCGACAGCGTGGCCGGGTAGGCGTCGGTCTTGTCGGCCAGGCCCACCTTGTCGAGCAGGCGGCGCGCTTCGGCCTCGGCCTGTGCGGGGGTCAGGCCGCGCAGCTTGCGCGGCGCGATCGTCAGGTTGTCCAGCACCGTCAGGTGCGGAAACAGGTTGAACGACTGGAACACCATGCCGACCTTCATGCGCAGCGCGTTGATCTCGGCCTCGGGCAGCATCCGGCCCGCATCGACCAGCTTGTGACCGCACACCTCGAGCGAGCCGCCGTCGGCCGTCTCGAGACCGTTGCAGCAGCGCAGCAGCGTGCTCTTGCCCGAGCCGCTGGGGCCGATCACCACCTTGACCTGCGACGGCATGACGTCGAAGTTCACGCCCCTGAGCACGGCGTTGGCGCCGAACGACTTGGTCAGCGCGCGCGCACTGATGACCGGCTGCCGCGTGGCGCTCACTGCGCCAGCCCCTGCGCGCCGAGCCGGCGTTCGGCCTGGCGCAGCGCCAGCCCGGTCAGGTTGGTCAGCACGAAGTACACCAGCGCGATCGCCAGATAGACCTCGAGCGAACGGTACGACACGCTGATGATCTTCTGCCCTTCGTGCATCAGGTCGGTGATCGTCAGCAGCGACACCAGCGACGAGTTCTTGATCAGCGCAATGAACTCGTTGCCCAGCGGCGGGATCATGCGAATCAGCGCCTGCGGCACGATGATCTGGCGCATCGCCATGCGGTACGGCATGCCCAGCGATCGCGCCGCCTCCATCTGGCCGCGATCGACCGACTGGATCGCGCCGCGCACGATCTCCGAAACGTAGGCGCCGCTGTAGATGCCCATGCCGACGACGCCGCAGAAGAACGCCGGCAGGTTGATGCCGAAGTGCGGCAGGCCGAAGAACCAGATGAACAACTGCACCAGCAGCGGTGTGCCGCGAATGAACGACACGTAGGCCGTGCACAGGCCGTACACCAGGCGCCGCCGTGCATCGAGCCGGCCCAGGCCGATCAACAGACCGAGCAGGCAGCCGAGCACGATGGCGCCGGCGGTGACCTCGACGGTGACCAGCGCACCGTGCGCCAGCTCGCGCCAGCCGACCCAGACGGGGGAGAAGTCGAAGTCCATGGTTCTTGACGCGCCGCGGGCGCGGGCTCACAGATACTTGTTCACCAGTTGCTGGTAGGTGCCGTCGGCCTTGAGTTTCTTCAGCGCGTCGTTGAACTGCTTGACGAGTTCGGGCTGGTCCTTGCGGATCGCGTAGCCGTACTCTTCCACCGTCAACTGCTTGTCGAGCACTTGCAGCGTGCCGCGGCTGCGCGCATACAGCTTGGCGGCGGGCTTGCCGGTCACGGCGGCATCGGCGCGACCGATCTCGACCAGCTGGAACATCTCCTGGTTCTTCTCGACCTCGACGCGCTCGATGGCGGGGAAGTTCTCCTTCAGGAAATTGACAGACTTGGTGCCGACCTGCACCGCAACCTTCTTGCCCTTCAGATCGTCGGGGCCGTGGATGTGGTGATTGGACCTGGCGGTCATGATGACCAGGCCTCCGGGATAGTACGAGTCGGTGAAGTCGACCACCTTCTTGCGCTCGTCGGTGATGTAGATCGCCGACGCGGCGACGTCGTAGCGCTTGGACACCAGGCCGGGGATCAGGCCCTTGAAGTCGATGTCGGTCCACTCGACCTTGCGGTTCATCAGCTTGGCGATGGCCTCGATCAACTCGACGTCGAAGCCGACGCGTTTGCCGCCCTCGCTGTACTCGAACGGCGGGAAGGTCGGGTCGGTGGCGACGCGCAGCACCTCCTGCGCCTGCGCGACGCCGGCGCGGCCCAGCGGCAGTGTGCTCAACAGGGCGATGATCGGGCGGCGGGTGAGTTTCATGCGGTGGACTCCAGTGGGTTGGTTCGGAATATGCCGGCAATCCGTCCGGCGGCGGCCACGCGGGGGTGGTTGAGGATCATGGGTCGCTTGGCGCAGCGCACGCCAGGCGCCCTGCGGCGCACGCGTTTGGGCGCTGCGGTTCACAGGGTGCGCGGGATGCGCCGTGGCGACGAATTGTGACGGCTGCCCGGATCGCATCGATCGACGGACACGCCGTCGCTCGGCTGGCATCGCCGGCCGCAGACGACTTCGCACACTAGACTCGCCGGTCATGGACGCCGCCGCGACCCCGGCCACTGCGCCTCTGGCCACGCCGCCGCGCGGCGGGCACGGCGCGTGGTGGGCGCTGCCGTTCGTGCTCTCGCTGCTGTTCGTCGGCGCCGTCGCGGCCTGGCTGCAGTGGTCGGATGTGCAGGAGATCGACGCCCAGCGGCGCACGCTGATCACCGATGCGCTGTCGCTGGAGAGCCGCTTCGGCGCGCGCATCGACGACGAGCACCGCCAGCTCGAGGCGCTGGCGCGCAGCCTCGGCGGCGCCACCGACGCCGCCGAGCTGGCGCTTCGGCGCGGCGCCGGCGAC
>JBBIPS010000379.1:0-3124 GCA_037442725.1 Burkholderiales bacterium
CGGTGCGTGCCGACAGCACCACGTCAGCCGCTGCGGGCACGGCACGCGCGGCCGCGCCGGCCGGCAGCGCGTCGACCTTGTTGTGCACATGCACGATGCGCGGCATGCGGCGCGGCGTGGTGGTGCCGTTCGCGCCCTGCGCGCGCCCGGCGCGGGTCGCGCCATCCAGCTCGCCGGTTTGCAGCCGCGCTGCGATCGCTGCCTCGGCAGCCTCGTAGTCGGGCTGGCCGCGGCGCGTCAGGTCGTGCACGAAGATCACCGCATTGGCCTGGCCGATGGCTTCCCAACTGCGCGCGATGCCGATGCGTTCGACCTCGTCGCTCGCCGGCTCGGCGCGGCGGACGGCGTTGCTGGCGGCGATGCTCGCGCCGGCGCCGGTGCCTGCGTCGCTCCCGGCGCCGGCCGCGTCGACGCCGGGGGTGTTGCCGATGTCGCGCAAGCCGGCGGTGTCGACGACGTGCAGCGGCACGCCTTCGATCTGGATCGTCTGGCTGACCTTGTCGCGCGTCGTTCCCGGGATGGCGGTGACGATCGCCAGCTCGGCGCCGGCCAGCGCGTTGAGCAGCGAGCTCTTGCCGACGTTGGGCTGGCCGGCCAGTACCACCTGCAGGCCTTCGCGCAGCAGCGCACCCTGGCGCGCGCGCTCGAGCACGCCGGCCAATGTGGCGACGATCGCGTCGAGCTTGCCGAGCGCGTCGGCCTGCTGCAGGAAGTCGATTTCCTCGTCGGGGAAATCGAGCGTGGCCTCGACCAGCATGCGCAGCGTCACGATGCGCTGGCGCAGCAGGTCGACCTCGAGCGAGAACGCGCCCGCCAGCGAGCGCGCGGCCGAGCGCGCCGACGCCTCGGTGCTGGCGTCGATCAGGTCGGCCACCGCCTCGGCCTGCGCCAGGTCGAGCTTGTCGTTGAGGAAGGCGCGCAGCGTGAACTCGCCCGGCTCGGCCAGCCGCAGGTTGGGCAGGCGCGCCGCGCCGCTGACGGGGTCGAGCTGCGCCGCGGCTTCGAGGCAGCGCGCCAGCAGCAGTTGCAGCACCACCGCGCCGCCGTGCACCTGCAACTCGAGCACGTCCTCGCCGGTGTACGAGTGCGGCGCCGGGAAATGCAGCGCCAGCCCCTGGTCGATGGGCTGGCCGTCGGCGCCGTCGAAGCGCAGGTAGGTGGCGTGGCGCGGCTCCAGGCTGCGGCCGCAGACCGTCTCGATCAGTCCACCCAGGGCTGGCGCCGAAACGCGCACGATGCCCACCGCGCCGCGGCCGGGCGCGGTGGCGATCGCGATGATGGGATCGGTGCTGCGCCGCAGGGTCACGGCGGCATTCTGAACGATGCCGCAGCGCTGCCGCGGCGTCGGCCCGTGCCCTGCGCGGCCGAGGCGAGCCGCCATCGGCCGGGCAGATGGCGCGGGGTGGAGCGCCGGGAAGTTCGCTTGAACCGCCCACGGGTCACTCCAGGTCCGGTGCGGTCTCGCCCCGGATGGCCCCGCATTGATCGTGGCGGCGGGCTGAGCAGCCCGCCGCCGGGAATGCGGCCGGAGTGCGCGCCGCGAGAACTCGCACCCCGAAGCGCGTATCTTCGGATCGCATCGGCGAGGATCAACCCCCCGAGTCGGGCATTGCCGGGCCCCGGCGTGCGGCTTGTCACACCGCAGCGGGCCGCGCGGCGCCGGAAGGCCGACGGGCCCGACCCAGGGCCCGGCGGGCCGCTAGCTGACGCCGATCTGCCGGTTGATGAACCACTGCTGGGCGATTCCCAGCACGTTGTTGGTCAGCCAGTACAGCACCAGCCCGGCGGGGAAGATGAAGAACATCACGCTGAACACCAGCGGCATGATCCACATCATCTTGGCCTGCACCGGATCGGGCGGCGTCGGGTTGAGCCAGGTCTGGAACAGCGTCGAGCCCGTCATCAGCAGCGGCAGGATGTACAGCGGGTCCTTGGTCGACAGGTCGGTGATCCAGCCGATCCACGGCGCGTTGCGCATCTCCACGCTCGACAGCAGCACCCAGTACAGCGCGATGAAGAACGGCATCTGCACCAGGATCGGCAGGCAGCCGCCGAGCGGATTGACCTTCTCCTCGCGGTAGATGCGCATCATCTCCTGCTGCATCTGCTGCGGCTTGTCCTTGTAGCGCTCGCGCAGTTCCATCACGCGCGGGTTGATCGCCTTCATCTTGGCCATCGACCTGTAGGCGTGGGCGTTGAGCACGTAGAACGCGATCTTGAGCAGCACCACCAACGCGACGATCGACCAGCCCCAGTTGTCGACCAGCCCGTGCAGCGCGCTCAGCAGCCAGAACAGCGGCTTGGCCAGGATGGTGAGGACACCGTAGTCCTTCAGCAGCTCGAGGCCGGGGGCCAGCGCAGCGATCTGCTTCTCCGCCAGCGGGCCGGCGAACAGCGTGGCCTCGACCGACTTGCCGGCCCCGGGGGCCAGCTCGCCCAGCGGCAGCACCATCGCCACCGAGTACAGGTTGTCGCTGACCCTGGCGGTGCGGAACTCGCGCGGCGCCTGCGGGTTGAACAGCCAGGCGGTGGCGAAGTAGTGCTGCGCGACGGCGACCCAGCCGTTGTCGGCCTTCCTGTCGTGCTCGGCCTTGCCTTTCTCGATGTCCTTGAAGTCGACCTTCTGGAACTTGGTCGCCTCGGTGTAGATGGCCGCGCCGGTGAAGGAAGTCGGACCCATGAAGGCGCTGCCCGACTCGACATTGCCGTCCCGCACCAGTTGCAGATAGAGCTGCGGCGCGACGGCTGCCGCCGACTCGTTGCGCACCTCATGCCGGACGCCCACGGTGTAGTGGCCGCGCTTGAAGGTGTAGGTCTTGACGAGCCGGACGCCACCCACGGCGGGTGACTCGAAGCTCACGCTCAGCGTGTCGGCGCCGTCCTTCAGCGTGCGCTCACCCGGCAGCACCGACATCGTCGTCAGGTGGTTGGGCAGGCTCACGCCCGCCGATTGCGTGATGAGGCCGGTCTGCGCCAGATAGACACGCTGCGCGCTGTGGTCGAACAGCACCATCGGCTTGGCAGTATCTGATGAGTCGGTGTACTTGAGCAGTTCGACATGGGTCACGTCGCCGCCCCGGCTGTCGAGCGTGACCCGCATCACATCGGTGCTGAGCGTCACCTT
>JBBIPS010000380.1:0-3108 GCA_037442725.1 Burkholderiales bacterium
TCGTCGATGTGCATGCCGCGGGCGAGGTAGGCCTCGACGTAGGTGAAGCCGTTGGCCAGCGTGAAGGCCAGCTGGCTGATCGGGTTGGCCCCGGCCTCGGCGATGTGGTAGCCGCTGATGGACACCGAGTAGAAGTTGCGCACGTCGTGGTGCACGAAGTACTCGGCGATGTCGCCCATCACCTTCAGGCTGAACTCGGTCGAGAAGATGCAGGTGTTCTGGCCCTGGTCTTCCTTCAGGATGTCGGCCTGCACCGTGCCGCGCACGTTGGACAGCGCCCAGTCGCGGATCTTCTGGCTCTCGGTGTCGGTCGGTGCGCGGCCGTTGTCGGTGGCGAACTTCTCGAGCTGCTGGTCGATCGCCGCGTTCAGGAACATCGCCAGGATGCTCGGCGCCGGGCCGTTGATCGTCATGCTCACGCTGGTGTTCGGCGCGCACAGATCGAACCCGGAGTACAGCACCTTCAGGTCGTCCAGCGTCGCGATCGAGACACCCGAGTTGCCGACCTTGCCGTAGATGTCGGGCCGGCGGTCGGGGTCGTTGCCGTACAGCGTCACCGAGTCGAAGGCGGTGGACAGCCGCTTGGCCGGCATGCCCTGGCTGACGAGCTTGAAGCGACGGTTGGTGCGGAAGGCGTCGCCCTCGCCGGCGAACATCCGCGTCGGGTCCTCGTTCTCGCGCTTGAAGGCGAAAGTGCCGGCGGTGTACGGGTAGCTGCCCGGGACGTTGTCGAGCAGCAGCCACTTCAGGATCTCGCCGTCGTCTTCGTACTGCGGCAGGCAGACCTTGCGGATCTTGCTGCCCGACAGAGTCGCGTGCGTCAGCCGGGTGCGGATCTCCTTGTCGCGGATCTTCACCACGTACTCGTCGCCGGCATAGGCGCGCTGCATCTCGGGCCACATCGCGAGCAGCTTGGCGGCGGCCGGGTCAAGCCTTGCGCTGCGCTCCTGCGCCAGCCGCAGCACGGTGTTCTTCGCGCCGTCGCGCGTGGCGTCGTCGGCGTGCAGCATGCGCGCCGTCTCGCGCAGTTGCTGCACCTCGCGCGCCAGCCGCGCCTGGGCGCGGGCGCGTGCCTTGTAGCCGCGCAGCGTGTCGGCGATCTCGGCCAGGTAGCGCACGCGCGCGCCCGGCACCACGGGGGTCTGGTGCGTGCTGTGGCGCGTCTGGACGCGCGGCAGCCGGCCCGGCTGCAGCGACACCCCGAGCCGGCTCAGGCGGTCCTGCAACGCCTGGTACAGCGCCGTGACGCCGTCGTCGTTGAAGCGGCTGGCCATGGTGCCGAACACCGGCATCTGGTCCACCGGCACGGTGAAGGCATTGCGGTTGCGCTGCACCTGCTTGGCCACGTCGCGCAGCGCGTCCTGCGCGCCCTTGCGGTCGAACTTGTTGACGACGACGATCTCGGCGAAGTCGAGCATGTCGATCTTCTCGAGCTGGCTGGCGGCGCCGAACTCGGGCGTCATCACGTAGACCGGCAGGTCGACCAGCGGCACGATCGCGGCGTCGCCCTGGCCGATGCCCGAGGTCTCGACGATGACCAGATCGAAGCCTGCGACCTTGGCCGCGGCGAGCACGTCGGGCAGCGCGGCGCTGATCTCGCTGCCGGTGTCGCGCGTGGCCAGGCTGCGCATGTACACGCGCTGGCCCGAGTCGCCGGCGGCCGCAGCGGCGTGCAGCGTGCGCCAGGGGCCGATCGCGTTCATGCGGATACGGTCGCCGAGCAGCGCGCCGCCGCTCTTGCGCCGGCTCGGGTCGATGCTGATCACCGCGAGGCGCAGCGCGTCGGCCTGGTCGAGCCGGATGCGGCGGATCAGCTCGTCGGTCAGGCTCGACTTGCCGGCGCCGCCGGTGCCGGTGATGCCGATCACCGGTGCCCTGGCGTCGCGCGCGGCGGCGTGCAGCGCGGCGACGAGGCCGGCGTCGGCCGTGCCGTTCTCGAGCGCGGTGATGAGCTGCGCCAGTGCGCGCCAGGCGGCCTCGCCGTGGCCCTGGATCGCCGCCAGCGACTTCGGCGCGCGGCCCGAGAGGTCGCGGTCGGCATGCATCAGCATCTCGCCGATCATCCCGGCCAGCCCCATGCGCTGGCCGTCCTCGGGGCTGTAGATGCGCACGCCGATGTCGGCCAGCGCGTGGATCTCGGCCGGCACGATCACGCCGCCGCCGCCGCCGAAGACCTGGATATCCTTGCCGCCACGCGCCTGGAGCAGCTCGACCATGTAGCCGAAGTACTCGTTGTGGCCGCCCTGGTAGCTGCTGACGGCGATGCCCTGCGCGTCCTCCTGCAGCGCGGCGGTGACGACTTCGTCGACCGAGCGGTTGTGGCCGAGATGGATCACCTCGGCACCCATGCCCTGCAGGATGCGGCGCATGATGTTGATCGCCGCATCGTGGCCGTCGAACAGGCTGGCCGCGGTGACGAAGCGCACCTTGTGCGTCGGGCGGTAGTCGGCCAGGGCCTTGTACTCGGCGGAAAGGTCGGTCATCGTGGGTCTCCGGGATGTTCAGGCGGGCTGGGCTCGATGCATGCCGCGCGCGGGCGCGGTTGCGGCGCCCAGTCTACGGGCAACCGGTACCGCGCGCGATGGCCGAAGCGATCAGCAGGCTGACGGGTTTTGCCAGCCGCCGGACGTCGACCGGCGCGGCCCGGCGTCGGCCACCTTGCCAGAATGCGCTGCCATGAGCGCCGCGCAGCACACGGTGTCGATCGCGTTCGTGCGCAGCGCGCTGCGCAGGCTCGACGGCGCTGCGCGGCTGCACGTGCTCGACGCGGCCGGCATCGCGCCCGGATTGCTGGCGCTGGACCAGGCGCGCGTGCCGGCAGCGGCGTTCGCCGCACTGTGGCTGGCGGTGGCGCGCGAGCTCGACGACGAGTTCTTCGGCCTCGACACGCGACGCATGAAGGTCGGCAGCTTCGCGCTGCTGTGCCACGCCGTGGTCGACCAGCCGACGGTCGAGCGGGCACTGAAGCAGGCCTTGCGCGGGTTGGCGCTGTTCCTCGACGACATCGAGGCCACCCTGGCGGTGGCGGGCGCCGAGGCGCGGGTGGTGATTGCCAGCCGCATCGCAGCGCCACCGCCCATGGCACTGGCGCGCGCGGGCGGCGCTGCA
>JBBIPS010000381.1:0-3100 GCA_037442725.1 Burkholderiales bacterium
GGCTGGCCGCCGCCGCGCGGCCGCTGCTGATGGTCGGTGTCGAGGTGCGCCGCTATGCGCTCGAGGCGCGCGTGGCCGAGCTGGCGCGGCGGCTGGGCGTTCCGGTGGTCACCAGCTTCATGGGCCGTGGCCTGCTCGCGCACGCCGACGTGCCGCTGCTCGGCACCTACCTCGGCCTGGCCGGTGACGCAGGCGTGAGCGAGCGCGTCGAGCGCTCGGACGGGCTGCTGCTGCTCGGCGTGATCGTCTCGGACACCAACTTCGCCGTCTCGGCGCGGCGCATCGACCTGCGCGGCGCGATGCAGGTCTTCGACGGCGACGTGATGCTGGGCCACCACGTCTACCAGGAGCTGCCGATCGCGGCGCTGGTCGACGCGCTGCTGGCGCGGGTGCCGCCGGTGGCGGCCGGCGCCACGCAGCGGCGCGCGGTGGACGCGGCTGGGTCATCGCCGTCGCTGGCGCAGACGCCTGGGCCGACGGTCGCTCACGCCGATGCGACGCGTCAAGCCGCCGCCCATGCCGATGCGACGCGGCAAGCCGCAGTGGCACCGGCCGCCGAGGACGCCCGCGTCGAGCCGCAGGACATCGCCGCGGCGGTCAACGCGCTGCTGCGCGAGCACGGGCCGATGCCGCTGGCCAGCGACGTCGGCGACTGCCTGTTCACGGCGATGGAGATCGAGCCCGCGACGCTGATCGCGCCGGGCTACTACGCGACGATGGGCTACGGTGTGCCGGCCGGCCTCGGCCTGCAGGTGGCCACCGGCCAGCGCCCGATCATTCTGGTCGGCGACGGTGCTTTCGAGATGACCGGCTGGGAGCTCGGCAACGCGCGGCGCTGCGGCTGCGATCCGATCGTGCTGGTGTTCAACAACGCGAGCTGGGAGATGCTGCGCACCTTCGAGCCGGCGGGGCGTTTCAACGACCTGACGCGCTGGGATTTCGCGTCGATGGCCTGCGGCATGGGTGGCGACGGCCACGCGGTGACCACCCGCGCCGAGCTGGCGACGGCGCTGGCGCGCGCGCACGCCACGCGCGGGCGCTTCCAGTTGCTCGACATCCGGCTCATGCCGGGGGTGCTGTCGCCGACGCTGGCCCGCTTCGTCGCTGCCGTCAAGCGTCTGTCGATGCCGGGCTGAGCGCACGGCGTCGCGGCAGCGTCTTCGCCAGGCCTCGGCAGCGCCTCACCTCACCCGCACCCAGCGCAGCTCGATCGTGTCGTTGGGCCACTGCACCGCGTGCACCTTGCCGGCCATCGCCCAGTTCAGCGTGCGGCGGTAGAGCGGGACGTAGGGCAGGTCATCGGCGATCAGGCGCAGCGCGACGCCGATGCGGGCGCGGCGCCGGGTCAGGTCGGGTTCGGTGCGTACCGCGTCGATCAGCGCGTCGAGCCTGGGGTTGCTGTAGCGGCCGGCGTTGAAGGTACCGGCGCCGGTGGTGTCCCAGCTCCGGAACAGGGCATTCAGCGTCGACCAGGCGTCGGTCGTCGGCGTCCAGCCGAACTCGATGAAGCTGGCCGTGCCCTGGCTCAGCTTCGGGAAGAACTGGTTCGTCGGCGAACTGCGCAGCGCGACGCGCAATCCGACCTGCGCCAGCATCGCGCTGGCGGCCTGGCACACCGCCTCGCGCCAGGCGACGTTGACGCAGTCGAGCGTGACGCCGAATCCCTTCGGGTAGCCGGCCTGGGCCAGCAGCGCGCGCGCCCGCGCCGGGTCGTAGCCGATGCGCCGGTCGAGCTCGGGCAGGTAGCCGTCGACCAGAGGCGAGATGAACGAACCGGTGGCGGTGGCCTGGCCGCGCAGCACCTTCTGCAGGATCAGGTCGATGTTGAGCGCATGCGCCACGGCCTGGCGCACGCGCCGGTCCTTGAACGGGTTGCGCTCCTTGACGTCGCCCTCGACCAGCGTGTCGCGCGCCTGGTCGAAGGTGAAGTACTGCATCCCGAGGTCGGGCGTCGACAGCACGGTGAGCCGGGGATCGGCCTTCAGGCGCGCGACGTCCTGGAACGGTGGATCGAGCACCAGGTCGACCTCGCCCGAGGCCAGCGCCGCGAGCCGCGTCGCGTCGCTCTTGATGGCGATGAAGCTGACCGCGTCGACGTTGCCGTTGCGCTTGTCGGCCGCGCCCCACCAGGCGCCGTGGCGCTCGAGCAGCGCGCGCACGTCGGGCTGGTAACTCGCGAGCCGGTAGGGGCCGGTGCCCATCGCGTTGCGTACCGCGAACGTCTCCTGCTTGGCGTTGAAGTCCTGCGCGCGCTCGACCCCGTGCCGCGTCGCCCAGGCCTTGCTAATCATCGACACCACTGCCAGTTTCTCGGGCCAGACCGCATCGGGCGCGGCGAGCTCGAAGTCGATCGTCAGGGCGTCGATCTTCTTCACCTCGACCAGTCCCTTCAGCGTGAACGAGCGCTGCGAGCCGGGACCGAGCGCGCGCTGGATCGAGAACACCGCATCGTCGGCGCTGAAGGTCGAGCCGTCGTGGAACCTGACGCCCGGCCGAAGGTGGAAGCGCCAGGTCGTCGCCCCCACCGGCTGCCACGACAGCGCCAGCGCCGGCTCGAGCCTGAACTGCTCGTCGCGGTTGACCAGGCTCTCGTAGATCTGGAACACGACGCGCGAGTGGTAGAGCAGCGCCAGCGCGTGCGGGTCCATCGTCTGCGGGTCGAACGCGCTGGCCACGCGCAGCGACGCGGCGTGCACGACGCCGGCGACCAGCGTGGCGGCGAGCACGCAGCTGATCGAGGCCGCGCGCAGCCAGGTGCGCCCGGCGAGCACGAGCCGGCGCAGGGTACGGCGCAGCGAGCCCGAGCGGTCGCAGGCGGATCGGGCCAGGCAGGACAGGCGGCGCATCGGGACTCCCGGAGGTGGCAGGTAAGCGATTGTCAGCGACGGTCAAGTGGGCGCGGCCCGCGGCCGAAGACCCGGTACGACCGCGAGGAGGGCGCCTGCCCGCCCTCACTTTGCACGCCACCGACGACCTCGCCCGATGAACACCGCCGACCCCGAATCCACCCGGCCTGCACCGTGGCCCGGGCGCGACCGCGCGCCGCGTGCCGCTGTCGAGCAGTCGCGACCCGGTGCGGCGCCGGCCGCGGCGCTCGACC
>JBBIPS010000382.1:0-3093 GCA_037442725.1 Burkholderiales bacterium
CTCGGGCTGGTCTGGTGCGCCTCGCTGATGCCGGTCGAGCAGTTGCCGTCGCCGTCGTGGCAGACGACGTTCGGCCTCGGGTTCGTCTCGGCGGTGTTCGACAACATCCCGCTCACCGCCCTGGCGATCCGCCAGGATGGCTTCGACTGGGGCTTCCTGGCCTACGCGGTCGGTTTCGGCGGGTCGATGATCTGGTTCGGGTCGTCGGCCGGCGTGGCCTTGTCCAGCATCTTCCCCGAGGCGCGATCGGTGGTGATCTGGCTCAGACACGGCTGGCATGTCGCAGTGGCCTACCTGCTGGGCTTTCTCGTCATGCTGCTGCTGCTGGGCTGGAGCGGGCAACAGATCAAGCAGGGATCGGGCGCTGAGGCGTCGACGGCGCCGCACGCGGCCCCGATGCAGGGGGCCACGCGATGACCCGTTTGCGCGTGCTGGTGACGATCCCGATCTTCACCGAGGTACTGGCGCGGCTGGGCGAGCACTTCGACGTCGACGCGCCTTGCGGCACCGACGACGTCGTCGAATGGACCCCCACGACGTTGGCCGCGCGCCTGCAGGGCTGCACGGGCATGGTGGTGGCCGGCAGCCCGACCATCGACGCCGCGCTGCTCGATGCGGCGCCCGGCCTGCGCGCCGTCTGCAGCATGGCCGTCGGCTACAACAACATCGACGTGCCGGCGTGTACGGCGCACGGCGTGCTGGTCAGCAACGCGCCGGGCGTGCTGACCGAGACCACCGCGGACTTCGGCTTCGCGCTGATGATGGCCGCGGCGCGGCGCATCAGCGAGGGCGAGCATTTCCTGCGCGCCGGGCGCTGGACGCATTGGCGCTACGACCTCTTCGCCGGTGCCGACGTGCACGGCGCGACGTTGGGTGTGCTCGGCATGGGCCGCATCGGCCAGGCGCTGGCGCGGCGTGGCGCGCTCGGTTTCGACATGCCGGTGATCTACCACAACCGGTCGCGGCTCGACCCGGCGATCGAGGCGCCGTTGCGCGCACGCTGGGTGTCCAGGGAAGAGTTGCTGCAGCACAGCGACCACCTCGTCATCGTGGTGCCGTACAGCGCGGCCGTGCATCACCTGATCGGCGCCGCCGAACTGGCGCTGATGAAGCCGACCGCGACGCTGACCAACATCGCGCGCGGCGGTGTGGTCGACGATGCGGCGCTGGCCGTGGCGCTGCGCGAGCGGCGCATCGCGGCGGCGGGTCTGGACGTGTTCGAAGGCGAGCCGCGCGTGCATCCGGAACTGCTCGGCGTGCCCAACGTCGTGCTGACGCCGCACATCGCCAGCGCCAGCCTGCCGACGCGGCGCGCGATGGCCGATCTGGCGGCGACGAACCTGATCGCCGCGCTCGGCTGCGGACCCGATGCCGGCAACCCGCCGACGGCGCTGAACCGGTAGGCCGGCGGCATCAGCCCGGGCGTGCAGCGGCGCCGCCGCGGGTCGGCGCGGCGCGCGCGGCGACAATCGCCAAATGATCGAATGGCTCGTGCCGGTGCTGCTGGCGTTCAACGTCCTGCTGTCGTTGTGGCTGGCGGTGTGGCTGGTGCGGCGCAGCGACGCTGCAGCCCAGCTCGTCGAGAAACTCGCGCCGTGGCTCGACCAGCAGTCGGCGCAACGGCAGGAGGACCGGGCACAGGCCGAGCGCGCGCAGCGCGAGTTGCGCGCCGAGTTGCAGGACAGCGCGCGCGGCACGCGCCAGGAACTGGCGGCGAGCCTGGCGCTGTTCCAGCAGACGCTGCTGGCGCAGGGCGGGGACGTCGCCCGCACGCAGAACGAGCAGATCGATTCATTTCGCACCCAGCTCGCGACGATGCAGGAAATGATCGCGCAGTCGCTGCAGGCGGCCACCCTGCAGCTCGCGCAGCAGTCGCTGGCCGCGCGCAAGGCGCAGGACGCCGTGCTCGAACGTCAGGCGCTGGCCAGCGCTGACGCGCTGCGGCACCTGGCACAGCGCAGCGCGGAATCCTTGCAGCGTTTCGGCGATGCGCTGGCCGAGCAGCTGCGCGCGTTGGCCGAATCGAACGAACGCCGGCTGATCGAAGTACGCGCCGCCGTCGAGGGCCGCCTGGCCGCGCTGCAGGAGGGCAACGAGAAGAAGCTCGAGCAGATGCGCGCCACCGTCGACGAGAAGCTGCACGCCACGCTCGAGCAGCGCCTGGGCGAGAGCTTCAAGCAGGTGGCGGACCGGCTCGAGCAGGTGCACCGGGGGCTGGGCGAGATGCAGACGCTGGCGCGCGACGTCGGCTCGCTCAACCGGGTGCTGACCAACGTCAAGTCGCGCGGAATCTACGGCGAAGTGCAACTGGCCGGCCTGCTCGAACAGGTCTTCACGCCCGAGCAGTACGCGGCCAACGTCGAGACGGTGCCGGGCAGCGGCCAGCGCGTCGAGTTCGCGATCCGCCTGCCGGGCCGGCAGGGCAACGGTGCAGCCGGCAGCGCGCCGCTGTGGCTGCCGATCGATGCCAAGTTCCCGCGCGAGGACTACGAGCGCATGCTCGAGGCGCAGGAGCGCGCGGACGCAGCGGCGGTCGAGGTCGCGGCCAAGGCGATCGAGGCCCGATTGCGCAGCGAGGCGCGCGCCCTCCACGACAAGTACCTCGCCGCACCGCACACCACCGACTTCGGCATCCTGTTCGTCCCGACCGAGAGCCTGTACGCCGAGGCGCTGCGCCGGCCCGGTCTGGTCGAGGCGCTGCAGCGCGAACACCGCATCATGCTGGCCGGCCCGACCACGCTGCTGGCCACGCTGTCGAGCCTGCAGATGGGGTTTCGCACGGTGGCGCTCGAGCAGCGCAGCGCCGAGGTCTGGCAGGTGCTGGGCGCCGTCAAGACCGAGTTCGGCAAGTTCGGTGACGTGCTGGCCAGGACCAAGAAGAAGCTCGACGAAGCCAGCCACACGATCGACGCTGCGGCGGTGCGAACGCGGGCAATGCAGCGCGAGCTGCGCGGCGTCGAGGCGCTGCCCGAGCATCGCGCCCAGCAGCTGCTGCCGGGGCTGGCGGCCGATGCGGCCGAGGACGCTGCCGACGCATCCGACGCGCAACCGGCGGCCGACGCGAGGCCGGATGCCTGATCCGGCGCAGCGCGG
>JBBIPS010000383.1:0-3080 GCA_037442725.1 Burkholderiales bacterium
GCCCGACGAGGCCGCGGTACGTGCCTGGGCCGAAGCGTTTGCGCACCAGCTCGACGGCAGCCTGCAGGTCGCCGCGCAGCCCGGCCGCACGGCCCGCCTGGCGCTGCGACTGCGCGTCAAGGCGCACGATGCGATGTGGTGGCGCGCGCGCCGGCCGGGCGACCCGTGGGACGCCGGCTGGGTCGTCGTCACGCCGCCGGCGCAGCGCCACTTCAGGACGCACTTCATGCCGCGCCGGGCCACGCTGATCCTGGCCGACCGGCGCGAGGCCGATGCGCTGCGCCTGAGCCTGGCCGCGCTGGTGCAACGCCATGCCGACTTCGGCCACCCGGTGCGCTGGCTGTGGGTGGGCGGCGACTCTGACCAGCCGGCGCAGAACGCGCTGGCAGTCGAGCGCTTCGAGCTGGGGCGGGATGCGCGGTGAGGCCAACCCGCGCGGGGGTCTCGGCCGGCTCGACTCGCTCTGCCGTGGGCGGCGCAAACGCTTCCTGAGATCTGCTGCGCAGCGGCGCGGTCCCGGGTTTGCCTTGCCCGCCCTGCAGCGGGGCCGCCGACGACCGTCGTCGGCCAGTGCGCGTTCTCAGCGCCCGTTCCGGCTGGCAGCTTCGAGCTGCTCCTCGATGCGCCGCGCCGCGCGCAGCATCAGCGTGGTGTCGAGGTCGGCCTGCGCTGCGATCTGCGCCACCACCTCGTCGAGCGACTCCGGCGCGCCCATCATCGCCTGCACCGCCACCGACAACGCCAGCACCTGGCGCCTCGCCGCCGGCAGAGTCGGCGCCGGCAGCTGCAGCGTGGCCTGCGCCTGCACGTGATGGCGCACGCTGGCCACCGCCGCCGGGCCCAGACCCCAGCTCTCGCACAGCGCCGCGCCGAGTGCATCGTGGCTGACGCCGAAACCGGCATGCTCGAGTTGGCACAGATCGGCATCGGCTGTCGCGGCGCGCAGCATCGAGCGATAGTGGTCCGGGGCGTGACGGAACAGCACCGCCTTGCCGCACTCCTCGAACAACCCGCCCGAGTGCGCGCCCCACGCGTCGAGCCCCAGCGCCTGGCCGAGCCGGCCCATCAGCAGTCCGCGCCTGGCGGCGCGGGTCCAGATCGGCTCGAGCTCGACCGCGGGCGGGAAGGCCGCGCGCAGCCCCATCTCGAAGGTGATGCCGGCCACCTCGCGCGTGCCGAGGTAGGTCACCGCCTGCTGCACGCTGCTGACGCGGCCCTTGAGGCCGTACAGCGACGAGTTCACCGCCTTCATCACCGCGGCCGCCAGTGCCATGTCGGACTCGATCAGTTCGGCGATCGCCTGCAGGTTGACGTCGTCCTCGGCCATCAGCAGCGACAGCCTGACCAGCGAGTCGGGCTGGGTCGGGATATCGATCTCGAGCGTGCGCAGTTGCGGGTCGACGTGCATGGCGGTGGCGGGCGCGGCGGCGCCCGGGATTTCGGCGATGGCGCCAGCGTAGCGGCGTCCTGCGCAGGCCGAACGGTCGAATCAACCCGCCGAATCCGGCCAGTTCGGCGTCACCGGCGCCCCCAGACCGGCGGCCGTCGTCGTTCGCCCCCCGAGGCGGCAGGCAGACTCCGGAGCGGCGCTTTCGCAGCGGCGCCATCCGGACCCGCTCGACCCTGCAGAAGCGAGCGCACGCTCATCCCATGAGACCCTGATTCATTTCATCGCTGCAGACGGGGGTACTCCGGCGGATGCAAAAGAAAAGGCGCCGGACGGTCGAGCCCGGCGCCTTTGTGAAGCGTGTCCGCGGATTGTTTGCCGTCTGCCGGCGCGCCGCCGACCACGGATCGGCCCTGCGCTGCAATGTCGTCGATGTCTCCTCGATCCCCCGGGCGCCGGCCAGACCGCGCCTGCGCGACCCAAGTGGCTCGACTCTAGGCTGCCCGGCACGACGGCGACATCGGGAATTTCCCGCCGCGCCGCCGATCCCGGCGTTGGCCGCCGTGCGGCGGGGCAGCCCGCCTGCCGACCTCTTCAGCGCGCCGAGTCGCGGATCCAGGCCGCCGCGCGCTCGGCGATCATCAGCGTCGGCGAGTTGGTGTTGCCGCTGGTGATGGTGGGCATCACGCTGGCATCGGCGATGCGCAGGCCGGCCACGCCGCGCACGCGCAATGCGGGGTCGACCACCGCCGCAGCATCGTCGGCGCGCCCCATGCGGCAGGTGCCGACCGGATGAAAGATCGTGGTGCCGATGTCGCCGGCCAGCCGCGCGAGTTCGTCGTCGCTCTGGAACTGCACGCCGGGCCTGACCTCGCGCGGCTGGTACCTGGCCAGCGCCGGCTGCGCGGCGATGCGGCGCGTCAACCGCAGCGAGTCCGCGGCGACCTGCCTGTCGGCGTCGGTCGAGAGGTAGTTGGCCAGGATCGCCGGTGCATCCTCGGGCTGCGGCGAGCGGATGCGAACGTGGCCGCGCGAAGTCGGGTTCAGGTTGCACACGCTGGCGGTGAAGGCGTTGAACGCATGCAGCGGCTCGCCGAAGGCGTCGAGCGAGAGTGGCTGGACGTGGTACTCGACGTTCGGCCACGCATGCTCCGGCGACGAGCGCGTGAAGCAGCCGAGCTGCGACGGTGCCATGCTCATCGGCCCGCTGCGCCGCAGCAGGTACTCGAGTCCGATCATCGCCCTGCCGATCAGCGAGTTGGCCAGCGTGTTCAGCGTCTTGACGCCCTGCACTTCGAACACCGCGCGGATCTGCAGGTGGTCCTGCAGGTTCTCGCCGACGCCCGGCAGATCGTGCCGGACCGCGATGCCATGCCGCTGCAGCAGCGCGCCCGGCCCGATGCCCGAGAGCTGCAGGAGCTGCGGCGTGCCCACCGCACCGGCAGCCAGCACCACCTCGCGCGCAGCGCGCACGCGGACGGGCGCGCCGGCGCCGTGCCGACGCAACTCGACGCCGGTCGCGCGCAGCCCGGCGTCGCCGCGCTCGCCCAGCAGGCGCGTGACCTGCGTGCCCGTCCACACCTGCAGGTTGTCGCGCTGCTGCACCGGGCGCAGGAAGGCCTTGGTCGCGTTCCAGCGCCAGCCGCGCCGCTGGTTGACCTCGAAGTAGCCGACGCCCTCGTTGTTGCCGCGG
>JBBIPS010000384.1:0-3077 GCA_037442725.1 Burkholderiales bacterium
CGGCGCATCGCCGATGCGCTCGCGCAAGGTCGTGCCGTGCTCGGCGCCTACCCGGTGCGCGGCGCGGACGGCCGGGTGCTGCACCTCGATTGCCCGCTGCGGCTGCAGCTGGAGGTCACGGCCGGCTTTGCGCCGGCCGCGCAGTGGATGGCGCCGGCCGCGCGCAACCGGCAATGCGCCGAGCTCGACTTGCGCGCCGCGCAACTCGCACTGGCGGCGATCGCGCGCGACGACCAGCCGCGCTGCATCAACTTCTCGGCGCAGGCGCTGGCCGACAGCGACTTCATGGCGGCGGTGTCGCGCCTGTTCGAAGCCGCGCCGCAGGCCACCACGCGGCTGTGGATCGACCTGCCCGAGACGCTGGCGCTCGAACACCCGATGCGCGTGCGCGAAGCCGCGCGGCGCTGGCGTCCGCTCGGCGTCTACCTCGGGCTCGAACACGTCGGCCCGGGGCTGGGCCGCGTGCCCCGGCTGGCCGAGCTGGGCATCGATTGCGTCCGCATCGACGCCCGATTCGTCCAGGCCCTGGCCGGATCGGGCGCCGGCGACGCGCGCGCCTACCTCGCGGGCCTGGTGCGCCTGGCACAGGGCGCAGGCCTGCAGATCTGCGCCGAAGGCGTGTCGAGCGCGGCCGACCTCGACGTGTTGTGGTCGCTCGGTTTCGACGCCGCCAGCGGGCCGGCCGTGGCGCGCGAACCCGCGTCCGTCGGCGCCGGCGCGGGGTGTCAGCCCACGTCCGCGCAGTGCAGCGTGTAGCCGCCGCCGCGGCGGCGGCAGTCGAAGAAATGGCGCAGCGTCTCGCGCACGGTGCGGAACGCGATCTCGTCCCAGGGGATCTCGTGCTCGAGGAAGAGCCGGGCCTCGATCGTCTCGGGACCCGGAGCGAGCGCGACGTCGAGCATGCGGGCGCGAAAGAACAGGTGCACCTGCCCGACCCGCACCACATTGAGCACCGTGAACAGGTCCTGCAGCTCGATGTGCGCGCCGGCCTCCTCGACGGTTTCGCGCAGCGCGCCGGCGGCCACCGTCTCGCCGAGTTCCATGAAGCCCGCGGGCAGCGTCCACAGGCCGTAGCGCGGCTCGATGTTGCGCCGGCACAGCAGCACCTGCTCGCCCCACACCGGCAGCGTGCCGACGACGTTGAGCGGGTTCTCGTAGTGGACGGTGCCGCACTTCGTGCATACCGCGCGTTCGCGGTTGTCGTCGGCGGGGACGCGATAGTCGACCGCGGTGCCGCATTGCGGGCAGTGCTTGATCCGACGCAACTCGGGCATGGTGGCGCAAAGTGTAGCCTCGGCACCTGCGGCGCACTGCCCAGCATGGCATCATCGCCCGCTTCGACGCATCCGATCCGGAGACACGCAGCATGAGCTTCGTCATTGCCCCGCGCCCCGTGCCCGCTGTCGCCGTGCTCGGCGGCGGCGAGTTCCCGGTGCACCGCATCTATTGCGTCGGCCGCAACTACGCCGAGCATGCGCAGGAGATGGGGTTTACCGGCCGCGAGCCGCCGTTCTTCTTCCTCAAGCCCGCCGACGCGGTGTTGCCCGTGCTCGGGGGCGAGACCGGCACGATGGACTACCCGCCGCTGACGCACAACCTGCACCACGAGATCGAACTGGTGGTGGCCATCGGCAGCGGCGGGCGTGACATCGCCGTGACCGATGCGCCCAGCCACATCTGGGGTTATTCGGTGGGGCTGGACATGACCCGGCGCGACCTGCAGACCGAGATGAAGAAGCAGGGCAGGCCGTGGTGCATCGGCAAGGCCTTCGAGCAGTCGGCACCGATCGGCCCGCTGCGACCCATCGCTGCCACCGGCGAGCTGACGCGCGGCGCGATCACGCTCGCCGTCAACGGGGTGCCGCGCCAGCGTGGCGACCTCGGCGGACTGATCTGGAGCGTTGCCGAGGTCATTGCCGCGCTGTCGGCGGCGTGGACGCTGCAGCCGGGCGACCTGATCTTCACCGGCACGCCGGCGGGGGTCGGTGCGGTGCTGCCGGGCGACGTGATGGAAGGCTCGATCGAGGGGTTGGGCACGCTGCGCGTGGCGCTGCGCTGAGCCCCGACCCGCCGTGCGGGACAGGACGATGAAGCTCTACAACTACTTCCGCTCGTCGGCGTCGTACCGCGTTCGCATCGCGCTGGCGCTCAAGGGCCTGGCCTACGACTACGTGCCGGTGCACCTGCCGAAGAACGAGCAGCTCGGCGAGTCCTACGCCGCGGTGTCGGCCTCGCGCCTGGTGCCGCTGCTGCAGGACGGCGAGGCGCTCGTCACGCAGTCGCTGGCGATCATCGAGTACCTCGACGAGACGCATCCGCAGCCGCCGCTGCTGCCCGCCGACGCGCTCGGCCGCGCCCGCGTGCGCGCGCTCGCGCTCGACATCGCCTGCGAGATCCACCCGCTGAACAACCTGCGCGTGCTGCGCTACCTGGTCGGCCCGCTCAAGGTCGGCGCCGACGACAAGGATCGCTGGTACCGGCACTGGGTCGAGACCGGCCTCGAGACGGTCGAGCGCCAGCTCGAGGGCGCGCCTGCGCGCTACTGCCACGGCCAGACGCCGACGCTGGCCGATTGCGTGCTGGTGCCGCAGATCTTCAACGCCCGGCGCTTCGACTGCCGGCTCGACCATGTGCCCAACGTGATGCGCGTGTTCGACGCCTGCATGCAGCTCGACGCGTTCGCCAGGACGCAGCCCTCGACCTGTCCGGATGCGCAATGAGCGCGCGGCGACCCCCCGTGCCGCAGTGACGGCAGGGCGCGCGCGAGCATCGACGTCGACGCGGCATGCAGGATGAGCAGCGACTGGCTGCACCCTGACTGGGCCGCTCCCGGCGGCGTCAGCGCGCTGATGAGCACGCGCCTGGGTGGGGTGAGCGTGGCGCCGTTCGACAGCCTGAACCTGCGCCCGCCCGAACTCGGTGGCACCGATGTCGACGCGGCGCACGCGGTGCGCGAGAACCAGCGTCGCTTCGCGCGCGCGCTGGGTGCGACCCCGGTCTGGCTGCGCCAGGTGCACGGCTGCGACGTGTCGCGTCTGACACGCGCGGACCTGGCGCCGGGGCGCACGCCGGTGTGC
>JBBIPS010000385.1:0-3077 GCA_037442725.1 Burkholderiales bacterium
CCCGCGGTTCAACGCCGAGGCCAGCGCTGCGCTGCTCGCCGATGCCGCGCGGGCCGGCGCCGCGCTGGTGGCGTTCCCCGAGCTGGGCCTGGCGGCCTACACCTGCGACGACCTGTTCCACCAGCGTGCACTGCTGGACGGCTGCGAGGACGCGCTGGCGCGCGTCGTCGCGGCCTCGCGATCCTGCGCGGCGGTGGCCGTCGTCGGGCTGCCGCTGCGCGTCGACCAGCGGCTGTTCAACTGCGCCGCGGTGGTCCACGCCGGCAGGCTGCTCGGCGTCGTGCCCAAGACCTACCTGCCGAGCTACGGCGAGTTCTACGAGGCGCGCCAGTTCCACCCGGCCGACCACGCCGTCTCGACCGAGATCGACCTGCTCGGCCAGCGCGTGCCGTTCGGCGCGGCGCTGCTGTTCGAAGCGGCGAACCTGCCGAACTTCAGGTTCCACGTCGAGCTGTGCGAGGACGTCTGGGTGCCGATCCCGCCGTCGTCGTACGCCGCGCTGGCCGGGGCGACCCTGCTCGTCAACCTGTCGGCGTCCAACGTCACGCTCGGCAAGGCCGACTACCGGCGTGCGCTGGTCGGCGCGCAGTCGGCACGCTGCCTGGCGGCCTACCTGTACGCGTCGGCGGGGATGGGCGAGTCGAGCACCGACATGGCCTGGGACGGGCAGGCGCTGATCTGCGAGAACGGCCAGTTGCTCGCCGAGTCCGAGCGCTTCGGCCTCGGCTCGCACCTGATCAGCGCCGACGTCGACCTCGATCGCCTGGCGCACGACCGCATGCGCCAGACCAGCTTCGGGCAATCGGCGGCGCGCCATCGCGCGCACATCGACGGGTTCAGGACGGTGCGTTTCGAGCTCGACCCGCCGATGGCGCAGCCGCTGCCGCTGCAGCGCGCCGTCGAACGCTTTCCGTACGTGCCGGCCGACCCGGCCAGCCGCGACGAGCGCTGCCGCGAGGTGTACGCGATCCAGGTGCAGGCGCTGGTGCAGCGGCTCGCGGCCAGCGGCATCGCCAGGGTGGTGATCGGCGTCTCGGGCGGGCTCGATTCGACGCATGCGCTGCTGGTGTGCGCGCAGGCGATGGACCGGCTCGGCCTGCCGCGCAGCAGCATCCTCGGCGTCACGCTGCCCGGCTACGCCACCAGCGCGCGCACGCTCGACCAGGCCGAGCGGCTGATGCGTGCCATCGGCTGCACGCTGCGCCGCATCGACATCCGCCCGAGCTGCGACCAGATGCTCGCCGACCTCGGCCATCCGTACGCCCAGGGCGCGCCGCAGTACGACCTGACGTTCGAGAACGTGCAGGCCGGCGAGCGCACCAGCCACCTGTTCCGGCTCGCCAACTTCAACGACGCGATCGTCGTCGGCACCGGCGACCTGAGCGAGCTGGCGCTGGGCTGGTGCACCTACGGCGTGGGCGACCACATGTCGCACTACAACGTCAACGCCAGCGTGCCCAAGACGCTGATCAAGCACCTGGTGCACTGGGTCGCCGAGACCGCGCCGATCGGCGCCGGCGGCGCGCCGCTGTCGGCCGACGCGACCTGCGGCGCCGTGCTGCGCGACATCCTGGCCACCGAGATCAGCCCCGAGCTGGTGCCCGGCGACGCGGCCGGGCAGCCCGGGCAGAGCACCGAGGCCGCGCTCGGCCCGTACGACCTGCACGACTTCTACCTGTACTACCTGCTGCGCTTCGGCTTCGCGCCGTCCAAGGTCGCCTTCCTGGCGCACGCCGCCTGGCGTGACGTGCAGGCCGGCGCGTGGCCCGCAGGCCCGCAGGTGCAGCGCCAGGCGTACGACCTGGCGACGATCAGGCGCCACCTGCGCACCTTCGTGCACCGCTTCTTCCAGACCAGCCAGTTCAAGCGCTCATGCTTGCCGAACTCGCCCAAGGTCGGCTCGGGCGGATCGCTGTCGCCGCGCGGTGACTGGCGCGCCCCGAGCGACGCCGAGGCCGCCGTCTGGCTGGCCGACCTGGACCGTATCCCGCAGGCCTGAGCGGCACGCGTGTGCCCGCCGGTGCGGGGACGCGCGCCTGCCAGGCGACGGGCGCACGCGGCCGGGTGCGGCAGCGCTGCCGCACCGGCGGTCCGGACGGCGCCGCCGTCTCGATGCCCACGGCGACGCCGTCGGGACCGCAGACCCGGTGCGTCGCGCGGCACGACCTTCGTCGGCACCGGTGCGGTCGGTTCAAGCCGCCGCAGCCCCGATCGGCAGCGCCCGAGCGCCGCGCGGGTGACGTGCGTCAACGCCGGCGCATCGACCGCTCATAGACTCGAACCAGCGCGAAGTCCCGCGCCCGAGTCGAGGTGGACTGATGGCAAGCACGCTGGGTCGAATGGGCCGGCTGCGCCGCGTTCTCGGCGCGTGCCTGGTCGGCGCTCTGCCGCTGGCGCAGGCGCTCGATCGCGGCACGACGAGTGCCGGCGTCGCGTATGTCTCGGGCGGAGTCGGCGCCGAAGAGCAACTCGAGATGGCGCAGGAGCAGTCGCGCCACGGCTTCTGGCTGACCACGGCGGCGCGTGGTTCGGGCGCCTACCTGGCGGATGTGCAGGTGCGCATCGTCGTCGCCGGCACGCGCCGGGTGGTGCTCGAGCGGACGATGGCCGGACCGTGGCTGTTCGTCGCGCTGCCGCCCGGGCGCTACGACGTCGTGGCACGCTTTCGCGACCGCGCCGGCGGCGCCGAGCAGGCACTGTCGAAGTCCACGACGATCCGCGCCGGCGAGCGCCGGCAGATGATTCTCTACTTCACGGCCACCGACGAGTGGGTCGGCGGCAATGGCCCGCGCAGCCCGGGCGAGCCGCAGCCGCTTCGATGAGGCGGCGGCACGCCAGGGGCCCCACTTGAACCCGACCGATGCAGCCGGCCAGGCCCGCGTGCCGCCGCGCCCGCGCGGCGCGATCATCACGACCAGCCGGGTGGTGGTCGACGCCACCGCGCCGGCGCCGATGTAGCGCCGCGGCGGGACCGCAACGGCCGGGCGGCACAGCCATGGTGGCGCCGCAGCGGGTGCGCCGCTGCGCGACCGTTGCACGGCCGCCGCGGCACCCGGAGCGCGCAGAACGCTCAGCGC
>JBBIPS010000386.1:0-3067 GCA_037442725.1 Burkholderiales bacterium
GTGCGCGCCGCACGCATCGCGGCGATCGAGGCCGGCGGCGCAGCCCGCCAGGACCGCGCCGCAGCGGGCTGATGCCGGGTCGTCTGGCACCGGCACGACCACCGGCACGGACGAGACGGCGTCGTGGCGCGCTGGCCGCGTGTCGGGTCGATCCTTGCCAGCCACCTTCTCCGTCCGTCGCTGCCCGCGTCGGCGCACCCAAGACGCGCCTGCGCAGGCCGCTCATTTGCGGCCGGGTTGCACCGATCGACCGGCAGGAGGCTCAAGCGGCAGGGTGGCCGCGCACGCTCACAGCCCGCAGCCGCGCAGGAGCAGCGCAACCACGTGCTCGGTCGCGCGTGCGTGGTCGCGCGCCGTCAACTCGGTGCGCCCGAGCACGGCGCGCACCTGGACATCGAAATCGGCATAGGTCTGGGTCGCGGCCCAGATCGTGAAGAACAGGTGCGTCGAGTCCACCTGCGCCATGCGGCCGGCGGCGATCCAGCCGTCGATCACCGCCGCCTTGCGCCGCACCGTCGCGCGCAGCTCGGTGCGCATCAGTTCGCCCAGCACCGGCGCACCGTGCAGCAGCTCGTTGGCGAACAGGCGCGAGGCATCGGGCCGCTGCGCCGACATCGCCATCTTGGCGCGGATGTAGCCCGCCAACGCCTGGCGCGGGTCGGCCTCGGCGACGAGGCCGTCCATCGGCACCAGCCAGTCGTGCAGCGTGCGCGCGAGCACGGCGCGGTACAGCTCGTGCTTGGCGCCGAAGTAGTAGTGCAGGTTGGCCTTGGGCAGGCCGGCGGCGGTGGCGATCCGGCCCACCGTCGCGCCGTTGAAGCCGGCGCGGGCGAAGATGCGCTCGGCCGCGGCGAGGATCAACTCCTCGTTGGCCTGGCGAATCTGGCCCTTGCGGGGATCGGGCTCTTCGACCCCGACCTGCCCGCGTCGGCGCCGGCCGGCAACGCCGGCCGGCGCGCTGCGCGAACTCACTTCTGCGCGGCGTCCCACACCACGTGCGTCATCGCGGCCTTGCCCGGGTCCTTCTTGATCACCGGCGAGCTGCCGCCGGCCAGCAGCACCTTGACCGTGCGCTCGTAGGCGGCCGGGTCGAGGTAGCCGATCCTGGCCGTGTTGGCGTTGGTGATGAGCTTGGCGACGTTGTCCATCTGGCGCTTCTGCACCTTCAGCGTCGCACTGCCCGACGGGTCGGCGGCGACGACGATCTTGGCCGCCTCCTCGGGGTGCTTGACGGCGTCGTTCCAGCCCTTGAACGTGGCTTTCAGGAACCTGGCCATGCGTGCCACGAAGGCCTTGTCCTTGAGCTTGGGCTCGAGCACGTACAGGCCGTCCTCGAGCGAGGCCACGCCCTGGTCCTGGTAGTAGAAGGTGACCAGGTCGCTCTGCTTGACGCCGGCGTCGACCACCTGCCAGTACTCGTTGTAGATCATGGTCGAGATGCACGCGGCCTGGTTCTGCAGCAGCGGGTCGACGTTGAAGCCCTGCTTGAGCACCTTGATGTCGGTGTCGGGATTCAAGCCCAGCTTGGCCATCCAGTTCAGGAACGGGTACTCGTTGCCGCCGAACCAGACGCCCAGCGTCTTGCCCTTGAAGTCCTTCGGCGTGGCCACGCCGCTGGCCTTCTTGCAGGTCAGCATCAGCCCGGAGCGGTCGAAGATCTGCGCGATGTTGACCAGCGGCACGCCGGCCTCGCGCGCGGCCAGCGCGTCGGGCATCCAGTTGACGATGACGTCGGCACCGTTGCCGGCGAGCACCTGCACCGGCGAGACGTCGGGGCCGCCCGGCTTGATCGTCACGTCCAGCCCCTCGGCCTTGTAGTAACCCTTGGCCTGAGCGACATAGTAGCCGGCGAACTGGGCCTGCGGCACCCACTTCATCTGCACCGTCAGCTTGTCGGCGGCCAGGGCGCCCTGGCTGAACAGCGCGGCCGCGGCGGCCAGCGTGGCAACCTTGATCGAAATGCTCTTCATCGAATCCTCCAGTGGGTTGGCGTTGGAATGGTCGGGCTCGCGCCCGGCGGGTGGGAAAACAGCAAAGCGAAGTTCACTTGACGCGGATCGACGGGTGCCAGAAGGCCCAGCGCCGCTCGAGCTGCACCAGCGCCGCGTAGGCCAGCGACCCGGTCACGGCGGCGACGACGATCGCGCTCCAGACCAGCGCCATGTTCATGCGCGCGGCCTCGATGCTGATGCGAAAACCCAGCCCCACCGTCGGCGAGCCGAAGAACTCGGCGACGATGGCGCCGATCAGCGCCAGCGTGGCGTTGACCTTGAGCGCGTTGAAGAGGTACGGCAGCGCCGACGGCAGGCGCAGGTCGAGCAGCGTGCGGCGGTAGCTGGCGGCGTAGCTGTGCATCAGCTCGAGCTCGAGCCTGCCGGCGGCGCGCAGCCCGGCCAGCGTCGACACCAGCATCGGGAAGAAGGTCATCAGCACGACCACGGCGGCCTTCGATGGCCACTCGAAGCCGAACCACATCACCGCGATCGGCGCCACCGCCACCAGCGGCACGGTGCTGGTCAGCGAGGCCACCGGCAGCAGCCCGCGCTGCAGGAACGGCAGCCGGTCGATCGCCACGCCGACCGCGAAGCCCAGCCCCGAGCCGAGCGTCCAGCCGACCAGCACGGCCTTGAGCACGGTCTGGACGAAGTCGCCGGCCAGGACGTCCTGGTGCTCGACGAGCGACTGCAAGATCAACCCGGGCGCCGGCAGCAGCACGCGCGGCACGTCGAACAGCGTGACGCCGATCTGCCAGAAGTACAGCACCCACACGCCGAACAACGCGGCGGTGGCACCGGCCAGCGCACGGCGGCCATCGAGCGAAGCCAACAGCCGCACCGACCACCCGGCCAGCCCGGCGACGCCGAGCAGCGCCAACAGCGCAACGGTGGCCGGCCCGCCGTCGGCAGGTGTCTCGGGCACCCCGTGCCACAGTGCGGCAGCGGCCACGCCGGCCAGGCCCAGGGCAGCACAGAAAGGCTTGACCGGCCCGCTCAGCACGCTGGATCCCTGCGCCACGCGTCCAACCTGCCGCGGCGATCGCGCGACGCGCTCATGAGGCGCGCCCCAG
>JBBIPS010000387.1:0-3058 GCA_037442725.1 Burkholderiales bacterium
GATCCCCGGCAGGTTGATTTCGGCCGGGTCCTCGACGGTGGAGATGTTGACACCGGGCTGGTTCAGGATGTTCAGGCAGGTGTAGAGCGACACCGTCTTGCCCGAGCCGGTCGGCCCGGTGACGAGGATCATCCCGTACGGGCGCGCGATCGCGCCCATCAACCGTTCCTTCTCGATCTTCTCGTAGCCGAGCGCCTCGATGCCGAGCTTGGCGCTCGAGGGATCGAGGATCCGGATCACGATCTTCTCGCCGAACAGCGTGGGCAGCGTCGAGATACGGAAGTCGATCGCCTTGGTGCCGAACTTCAACTTCATGCGGCCGTCCTGCGGCACGCGCTTCTCGGCGATGTCCAGCCGGCTGATGACCTTGATGCGCGAGGCCAGCTTGTCCTTGATCGCGATCGGCGGCTGCGTGATCTCGCGCAACTCGCCGTCGACCCGGAACCGCACCCGGTAGGTGCTCTCGTAGGGCTCGAAGTGCAGGTCCGAGGCGCGCATGTTGATCGCGTCGATCAGCATCTTCTGCAGGAAGCGCACCACTGGCGCGTCCTCGACCTCGGCCGCGACCTCGGCGGCGTCGCGCGCGCCGTCGTCCTCGGTGACGTCGAATTCGAAGTCACCGCTCGACATCGATTCCAGCGTCTCGCTGGCGCTGGCGCCTTGGGACTCCAGCAGTCGGGCCAGCTTGTCGTACTCGACGATCACCCACTCGGGCGTGAGCTGGGTGGCGAACTTGATGCGTTCGGCCGCTTCCTGATCGGTCGGGTCGGCGCCACCGATGAAGAGTCGGTTGCCGCGCCGCGCCAGCACCACCAGTTGGTACTGCACCGCCAGCTTGACGTCGACCACGCTCTTGGGCAGGCGCTCGGTGTCGACAGCGTTCAAGTCCACCAGCGGCAGGGCCAGCGAGGACGACAGGGTATGGGCCAGGTCGACAGCGGATACCGCGCCCGAGGCGATGACCGCCGAGACGAAGCTGATCTTGCGCTCGAGTGCCGATTTGGCCAGGTCCTCGGCGGCCTTGCTGCCCAGCTTGCCGGCGTGCACGAGCACCCTGGCCACACCGGAAAGGGAAGACTGCGGGATCTCGACCAGCGTATCCACGGGAAGGGGCTTCAATGCGACCAGAGAGGGGATCGGGCCATGATCACCGATCAGGCGCGCACTGTAAACCGAAGATGCACCCGCTTTGCGGTCCTGTTCACGCGTCGTTACCACCACGATGCGCGGGCGACGGTCCGGGCCGATCCAGCCGCCACCGGGCGATGGCGGCGGTTGAAGACGATCGGACCAGCGTCGGCCGACCTGTCAAGGTGCAGTTGGAATGTCCGCGTGGGACAACCTGGTCGGGGTGAGAGGATTCGAACCTCCGGCCTCTACGTCCCGAACGTAGCGCTCTACCAGGCTAAGCTACACCCCGATGCGGCACAGGCGTCGGCCATCGAGAACCCGGCCGGCCATGTGTCGACGGTCAGAAGGATCTGTCCACCGACCGAACACACAATTCTAGCAGAGCCGTGCGCGCTGCAGTCGCCGGCAGGCCTTGCACGCTGGCATGCGCCTTGGCGGCCTCGGCGCGCGCGGCATCCCGCGTCGCGTCCAGCGCGCCGGTACGTCGCACGATCTGCATGATCTCGTCCTGGCGCTCGTTCTCGCCGTGTTCGATGGCGTGGCGGATCAGGTCGCGAGCCTCGGCATCGCCACGCTCCATCGCGATCAACAGCGGCAGCGTCGGCTTGCCTTCGCGCAAGTCGTCGCCGACGTTCTTGCCCAGCGCGCTTGTGTCGCCTTCATAGTCGAGCAAGTCGTCGACCAGTTGGAAGGCGGTGCCGAGCGAGCGACCGTAGTCGGCGCAGGTTTCCTCGGTTGACCGGTTCGCGCTGGCCAACACGGCGCCGAGTCGGGCGCTGGCCTCGAACAGCTTGGCGGTCTTGAAACGGATCACGCGCAGGTAGTCGGCCACCGCGAGGTCCGGATCGTGCATGTTCATCAACTGCAGCACTTCGCCTTCGGCGATGACATTCGTCGCGTCGGCAAGCACGTCGAGGACACGCATGCGGTCTACGCTCACCATCATCTGGAAAGCGCGCGAATAGAGGAAATCGCCGACCAGCACGCTGGCCGCGTTGCCGAACATGGCGTTCGCCGTCTGGCGGCCGCGGCGCAACGACGACTCATCGACGACGTCGTCATGCAGCAGCGTCGCCGTGTGGATGAACTCGACCGTGGCGGCCAGCTCGAAGCGCTCCGGGCCTTCGAACCCGAGCGCCGACGCGAACAACAGCACCAGACGCGGGCGGATGCGCTTGCCCCCGGCACTGACGATGTAGTGCGAGATCTGGTCGATCAGCGCCACGTCAGACCGCAAGTGGCGTCGGATCACGTCGTCGACCTGCCGCATTTCGGCGGCCATGGGATCGGTGGCAGCCGGATCGTGGGCGTAAAGGGCGGTCACGGTGCGCACGGCATGGAGGTGCGGCAAATTATAGGGAGCGCCTCGGGCGCGGCCCGTCAGGAACCGGCGCGCGGCAGGTCGAGGGGCGGTCGCAGGCCCTTGTGCTAAACTTGAATGTTCCCTTGGCCGCGCTAGTGCGCCCTGGGACTCGGAAATGAGCGTTCTTGGAAGGGCACATATGTACGCGGTCATAAGAACCGGTGGCAAGCAATACAAGGTTGCTGCCGGCGAGAAGATCAAGATAGAACAGATTGCTGCGGACGTGGGCCAAGAGATCGTGATCGACCAGGTGCTCGCCGTCGGAAGCGGCGCGGACCTGACGGTCGGGACTCCCTTGGTGGCCGGCGCCAGTGTGACAGCCACGGTGTTGGCGCACGGCAGGCACGACAAGGTGCGCATCTTCAAGATGCGGCGGCGCAAGCATTACCAGCGCCACGGCGGCCACCGCCAGACCTTCACCGAGTTGCAGATCGGCGCGGTCAGCGTCTGATCGCCCTCGCCCACCTCAGGAGTTCCTCACCATGGCACACAAGAAAGGCGGCGGCTCGACCCATAACGGCCGCGATTCCCAACCCAAGATGCTCGGCGTCAAGGCCTATGGTG
>JBBIPS010000388.1:0-3049 GCA_037442725.1 Burkholderiales bacterium
CCTGCGGCGTCCCGGCAACGGCGGGCTCAAGTCGTGCCGCGGGTCGGCCGATAACCCGCCCATGCGCCGCCCCCTCGCCTCCCTGCTGCTGACCGGCCTGACGCTGCTGGCCGCCGGCTGCGACCAGCTCGGCATCGAGTCGGCGAGCGCAGTGGCCGCGCGCAAGGAGGCCGACGGCAAAGCCGTCGGCAGCGCCTGTCGCTACTCCGCACGTGCACTCGAGGACTGCTTCGCGCTGAATCGCAAGGTCGACCGCGCGTCGATCTATGCCGGCTGGCGCGAGATGAACGACTACATGCGCGAGAACAAGATCGACGCGGTGGCAGCGCAGATCAGGACCGAGTCGCAGGTCGCCACGCGGCAGGCCGCAAACGCTGAAGTCGACGCCGCGCCGACGCCGCCGAAGGACCTGCCCGAAGGCAAGGACGGCAAGGGCAGGAAGCACGCGTCCTGACGCGCGCGGCCCGACCACAGCGACGCGGGGCGCGGACTGCGCTGCGTCGCGCCCCGCGCGCTCGTCCGGATCTCGCTCATCGCCCAGTGCGGGGCCATCGGCCAGCCGCCAGGCTTGACCGAGCCGAGTTGCAGCCCGTCCCGGGTGCACCCGGGAATCTGCCAAACTCGGATCCTCGATCCAACTCCTGCGCCGTCGATCGCGTCATGACCCCGACCCTGAAAATCCTGCGCTTCGAAGATCTGGTGGCAAGCGGCCGGGTGTCCGGCAAGCGCGTCTTCATCCGGGCCGACCTGAACGTGCCGCTCGACAAGGCAGGCGCGATCACCGAGGACACGCGCATCCGTGCCTCGATTCCGTGCATCCGCATGGCGCTGCAGGCGGGCGCGGCGGTGATGGTCACCTCGCACCTGGGGCGGCCGACCGAGGGCCGGTTCAGGCCCGAGGACTCGCTGGGTGTCGTGGCGCAGCGCCTGGGCGAGTTGCTCGGGCGACCGGTACCGCTGCGCTCGGACTGGGTCGACGGCGTGGCCGTCGCGCCCGGCGAGGCGGTGCTGCTCGAGAACTGCCGCCTCAACCAGGGCGAGAAGAAGAACGACGACGCGCTGGCACGCAAGTTGGCCGCGCTGTGCGACATCTTCGTGCACGACGCCTTCGGCACCGCGCACCGGGCCGAGGCCAGCACCTACGGCATCGCGCAATACGCGCCGCTGGCCTGCGCCGGCCCGCTGCTGGCGGCCGAGATCGACGCCATCACGAAGGCGCTGGCAACTCCGAGGCGGCCGCTGGTGGCGATCGTCGCCGGCTCCAAGGTCAGCACCAAGCTGACGATCCTGCAGAGCCTGGCCGCCAAGGTCGACGCGCTGATCGTCGGCGGCGGCATCGCCAACACCTTCATGCTCGCCGCGGGCCTGCCGATCGGCAGGAGCCTGGCCGAGCCCGAGCTGCTGGGCCAGGCCCGGGCCGTGATCGAGGCGATGAAGGCGCGCGCCGCGGCAGCGGGCGACGCGAGCATCGCGGTGCCGATCCCCGTCGACGTGGTCACCGCCAAGACCTTCGCCGCCGACGCACGCGCCAGCGTCAAGGCCGCCACCGCTGTCGCCGACGACGACCTGATCCTCGACATCGGGCCGAAGACCGCGGCGCAGCTGGCCGGGCAGCTGAAATCGGCCGGCACGATCGTCTGGAACGGCCCGCTGGGGGTGTTCGAGTTCGACGCCTTCGCGCACGGCACCGAGACGGTGGCGCGCGCCATCGCCGCCAGCAGCGCCTTCAGCATCGCCGGCGGCGGCGACACGCTGGCGGCCATCGCCAAGTACGGCATCGAGCGCGACATCGGCTACATCTCGACCGGCGGCGGCGCCTTCCTCGAGGTGCTCGAGGGCAAGACGCTGCCGGCGTTCGAGATCCTGGCCCGGCGCGCTGTCGGCTGATCACCGGCGCGCCGCGGCGCGCGCCGCCGTGGCGTCCAGCCGAGCCAGCAGCGGTGTGGATTTCCACCCTCGCGCAGCCGCTCGATCGGGCGTAACCTCGTTGTCAGTACAACCCGAAGGAGCCACCGTCCCATGAGCCAACCCCAACTCTCCGCCGCCGAGCAGGCCTTGCGCGACGCGACGTTCGAGTACCACCGCGCGCCGACGCGCGGCAAGATCTCGGTCAACCCGACCAAGCCGCTGTTCAACCAGCGCGACCTGTCGCTGGCCTACTCGCCCGGAGTGGCCTACACCTGCCTGGCGATCGAGCGGGACCCGAGCCTGGTCACCGAGTTCACGTCGCGCGGCAATCTGGTCGGCGTCGTCACCAACGGCACCGCAGTGCTGGGGCTGGGCAACATCGGCGCGCTGGCCGGCAAGCCGGTGATGGAAGGCAAGGGCTGCCTGTTCAAGAAGTTCGCCGGCATCGACGTGTTCGACATCGAACTGGCCGAGAACGACCCGGACAAACTGGTCGAGATCATCGCCGCGCTCGAGCCGACGCTGGGCGGCATCAACCTCGAGGACATCAAGGCGCCCGAGTGCTTCTACATCGAGCGCAAGCTGCGCGAGCGACTCAAGATCCCGGTCTTCCACGATGACCAGCACGGCACCGCGATCATCTCGTCCGCGGCGGTGCTCAACGCACTCGAGCTGGTGGGCAAGAAGATCGGTGACGTCAAGCTCGTCACGTCGGGGGCCGGAGCAGCGGCGATCGCCTGCCTGAACCTGATGGTCAGCCTGGGGCTGAAGCGCGAGAACATCTTCGCCTGCGACTCCAAGGGCGTGATCCGCGAGGGACGCCAGGACTTCAAGGACGGCAAGCTCGACGAATCCAAGCAGCGCTACTGCCAGCGCACCGAGATGCGAACGCTGGCCGACGCGATCCGCGGCGCCGACGTCTTCCTCGGCTGCTCGGCCGCCGGCGCGCTCACGCCCGAGATGGTCGCGACGATGGGTCCGCGGCCGATCATCCTGGCGCTGGCCAACCCCGAGCCCGAGATCCGGCCCGAGCTGGCCAAGGCGGCACGGCCCGATTGCATCATCGCCACGGGGCGCAGCGACTACCCTAACCAGGTCAACAACCTGCTGTGCTTCCCGTACATCTTCCGCGGCGCACTCG
>JBBIPS010000389.1:0-3037 GCA_037442725.1 Burkholderiales bacterium
GTGCACGACGTGCGCATGGACTTCGGCAGCCTGGTGGCGGTCAACGACGTCAGCTTCCAGGTCCGCGCCGGCGACATCGTCGGCTTGATCGGCCCCAACGGCGCGGGCAAGTCCACGACCTTCAACCTGATCACCGGCGTGCTGAGGCTGACGCACGGCCGCATCGCCTTCCGCGGCGCACCGATCGCCGGTCTGGCCTCGCGCGAGATCGCGCGGCGCGGCATCTCGCGCACGTTCCAGCACGTCAAGCTGATCCCCGACATGACCGTGCTCGAAAACGTCGCGCTCGGCGGCTACCTGCGTTCGCGCGCCAACACGCTGCAGGCGATGCTGCGGCTCGACCGTGACGAGGAGCGGCGGCTGTTCGCCGAAGCCGAGCGGCAGCTCGCTCGCATCGGCATGTCCGACCAGATGGACGAGCTGGCCGGCAACCTGGCGCTCGGCCCGCAACGCCTGGTCGAGATCGCGCGTGCGCTGTGCACCGACCCGGCGCTGCTGCTGCTCGACGAGCCCGCGGCCGGGCTGCGCTTGAAGGAGAAGGCGGCGTTGCGCGAAGTGCTGCTGCAACTCAAGGCGCAGGGCATGAGCATCCTGCTCGTCGAGCACGACATGGACTTCGTGATGGGGCTGACCGACCGCATCGTGGTGATGGAGTTCGGCACCCGGCTGATGGAGGGCACCCCTGACGAAGTGCAGGCCAGCCCGGCGGTGCGCGCGGCCTACCTCGGGACGGAGCACTGAATGACGGCCCACGCAGCCCGCCGGCCCCGCCGCGGTTCGATGTCCCGCGGCACGTCACGCGCCAGCCGCCGCGCGGTTGCGGCGCCACTCAGCGCCGGCGGTCCGATCAGGCGCGAGACCGCATGACCCGCGCGCTGCTCGAAGTCAGCGAGCTGCACGCCGGCTACGGCCGCGCCGAGGTGCTCACCGGCGTCGCGCTGAGTCTGGACGCGGGCCAGGTCGTCACCGTGATCGGCCCGAACGGCGCCGGCAAGTCGACGCTGCTCAACGCGCTGATGGGCGTGCTGCCGTCGCGCGGCAGCGTCGTCTTCGACGGCCACGACCTGGCCGAGGCGTCGCTCGAGGAGCGCGTGATGATGGGGCTGGCGCTGGTGCCCGAACGGCGCGAGCTGTTCGGCACGATGCCGGTCGAGGACAACCTGGTGCTCGGCGGCTACCGCGCGATGAAGCTCGGCGCGCCGGACTGGCGGCGCGAGATCGAGCGCGTCTACGCGCTCTTCCCGCGCCTGCAGGAGCGCCGCGCGCAACTGGCCGGCACGCTCTCGGGCGGCGAGCGCCAGATGCTGGCGCTGGGCCGCGCGCTGATGTCGCGGCCCAAGCTGCTGATGCTCGACGAGCCGAGCCTCGGGCTGGCGCCGCTGGTGGTGCGCGAGATCTTCCGCACCATCGAGCAGTTGCGCGCGCAGGGCACGAGCATCCTGCTGGTCGAACAGAACGCGCGCGCCGCGCTGGAAGTGGCGCACCACGGCTACGTCCTCGAGACCGGCAGCATCGTCCTCGAAGGCCCGGCCGCGGCGCTGGCCGGCGACCCGCGCGTGATCGAGACCTACCTCGGCGCCGCCCGCAAGCGCTGACACGCTGACCATGTGGGACTACCGCGCCCCCGTCGCCGACATGCTGCACCTGATGACGCGGGTGCTGGAGGCGCCGGCGTCGTGGGCCGCGCTGCCGGGCTTCGACGGCCTCGATGCCGACACCGCGCGCGCCGTGCTCGAGCAGGCCGGCCGCTTCGCCCACGACGTGCTGGCACCCATCAACGCGCCCGGTGACCTGGCGGGTTGCACCTGGAGCCCCGAGGGCATCACGACACCCGCGGGCTTCGCCGCGGCCTACCGCGCCTTCGTCGACGCCGGCTGGCCTGCGCTGGCATGCGCGCCCGAGGCGGGCGGGCAGGGCCTGCCGCAACTGCTGAACGCGGCGCTGTACGAGATGCTGGCGGCCGCCAATCACGCCTGGACGATGTACCCGGCGTTGTTGCACGGTGCCTACGAGGTGCTGCTGCAGCACGCGGTGCCCGAGCTGCGCGAACGCTTTCTGGCCAGGCTGGCGAGCGGCGAGTGGCTGGCGACGATGGCGCTCACCGAGCCGCAGGCCGGCAGCGACCTGGGGCAGGTGCGCACGCGCGCCGAGGTCGTCGGCGGCGCTGCGGCGGCCAACGGCGCGGCGGTCGAGGTCAGCGGCGGCAAGACCTTCATCTCCGGCGGCGACCACGACCTCACCGACAACATCGTGCATCTGGTGCTGTGCCGGCTGGCCGATGCGCCGCCCGGCACGCACGGCCTGTCGCTCGCGGTGGTGCCCAAGTTCCTGCCCGACGGCACGCGCAACAGCGTCTTCTGCGACGGCATCGAGACGAAGATGGGCATCCATGGCAGCGCGACCTGCCAGATGCGCTTCGAGAAGGCGCGCGGCTGGCTCGTCGGGGCGCCCAACCGCGGCCTGGCGGCGATGTTCGTCATGATGAATTCGGCCCGGCTGCATGTCGGCATGCAGGGCATCGGTCACCTCGAAGCGGCGACCCAGAACGCCTGGCGCTACGCCGCCGAGCGCCATCAGATGCGCGCCGTGCGTCGCCCCGACGGTGCCGCCGCCGGCGCGGCCGATCCGATCGCCTGGCACCCGGCGCTGCGCCGCACGCTGCTGACGCTGCGCGCGCGCAGCGACGGCGCACGGCTGCTCGGCTACTGGACTGCGCTGCTGCTCGACGAAGCGGAGCACCACCCCGACGCCGCACGGCGCCAGGCGGCGGCCGATCACGTCGCGCTGCTGACGCCCGTGGCCAAGGCGCTGTTCACCGAGCTCGGGCACCGCAGCGCCGACGAGGCGCTGCAAGTCTGGGGCGGCTACGGCTACATGCACGACTTCGGCATCGAGCAGGCGGTGCGCGACAGCCGCATCGCGCTGATCTACGAAGGCACGAACGGCATCCAGGCAAACGACCTCATCGGCCGCAAGCTCGCGCTCGAAGGCGGCGATACGGTCCGCCGCTTCCTCGACGAAACGAAAGAGACGGCCG
>JBBIPS010000390.1:0-3026 GCA_037442725.1 Burkholderiales bacterium
CATAACTGAAGGCGTCATCCGGGTCCACCTCGCGAGCCTGCACCGCGGTCAGCAGGGCCTGGTCGAACATCTGCATGCCGAAGTCCTTGCCGGTCTGGAGCTGGCTGGGGAGCTGGTGGGTCTGGTCGGTCATGATCAGCTTGGCGATGGCCCGGGTCATCAGCATGATCTCCACGATGGCCTTGCGCCCGCGCCCCTCCGGCGAGGCCGCCCGCCACCGGTGCCTGATCCTGGCTCGAGCGCACGAGCTGCGCCTGCTGCAGGCCGGTCGGCCGCCGCTGGCGTGGCAGGTCGAGCCGGTGACCGGTCGCGTGCTCGAGCCGGGCCGGATCGCGCCGCCGTTTCCACGCTGAGGCTCGATGGTCCGGCCTGCGCACGCATCGGCACCGGGCAGGCTGCGCCGGCGGGGCTCGGGGTTTGCGCTGCTCGAGGTGATCGTGGCGTTCGCGCTGATGGCGATCGCCGGAACGACGCTGTTCGCGTGGGTGAACCAGAGCCTGGCCACGGCCAACCGGCTCAAGCGCATGGAAGACCAGGCGCAGCTGAGCCTGGCCGCGCAGGCGCTGGTGGCCAGCGTCAATCCGATGCAGGAGCCCTCGGGTGAACGTGACGCCGGGTCGCTGCGCGTGCACTGGCGCTCCGAGCCGCTGGCGCCGCCGCGCGAGGGCGCGCCGGGTGCCGAGGGCCAGACGCTGGGCATCTGGACGGTCGGACTGTTTGTCATGCGCGTCGAGGCCGACGACGCGAACACGGGCGCCAGCGCCAGCTTCGACCTGACCCAGGTCGGGACTCTGGCCAGGCCCGGAGCGCTGCAGGAACTGGAGACCCTGCGTGGCCGGCGTTAGGCCGCCCCGGCCCAGGGTGTGCCGGCGCGTCCGGGCAGGCGTTGCGGCCGCTCGCTGCGCATGCGGCATGACGCTGATCGAGATGCTGGTGACGCTGGCCCTGGTGGGCTTGCTGACGACGGTGCTGTCGCAGGCGCTGGGCCAGATCCGGCGCATCGAGGGTCTGCTCGACTCCGGCCGGCTCGAGTCGCAGACGCGCGACCTGCGCCTCGAGTGGCTGCGGGTCGCCCTGCAGGCGGCATTGCCGATGCCGCAGACGTCGCCCGAGCGGCTGCAGGGCAGCGCATCGGAGCTGAGCTTCGCGACGACCCAGGCGCCCGGCCCGGGCCATGCGCAGGTGGCACGACTGCGTCTGAAGCTGCAATTCGATGCGATTGCCGGCTCGACCCGGCTCGAGGTCACCCAGGTCGGCGACGAGCTGGGCTTGCGGCCCTGGACTGCAGCGCAATGGCCGGGCAATTCAGGACGGCTGCGCTACCTGGATGCCCGCGGAGCCTGGCGCGATGCATGGCCCCCGCAGGGCCAGACCGATGCGGCGTTGCCGGCGGCGGTGATGGTCGACGCGCAGCACGCCGAAGTGCCACTGCTGCTGGCGGCGACGGGCGCATCGCCGATCCCGCCGCCGCTGCGGCGCGACCTGGAGGGGCTGTGAACCCGCCCGCCTCGCGCCGCCAGCGCGGATACGTGCTCGTGATGGTGATGGTCAGCCTGGCCGTCATCGCCTTCGTCGCCGCCGGGATCGCGCAGCGCATCGATTCGCTGCGGGCCTCGACCGGGGCGTTGCGCGACTACGCCGGCGCGCGGCTGCAGGCCTCGGGAGCGATGGCAGTGGCGTTGTACTGGCTGGCCAGCCAGCCGCGGCAGGCCATGGGCTACGGCCAGGGCGATGACCAGGTGCTGGCCGATGACCGGAGGTATCGCCTGCCCTCCGGTGCCGTGCTCTCGGTCCAGGACCTGAGGGGCCTGCCGTCGGTGAACACCTTCAGCCGGCCGGTGATGCAGCGCCTGCTCGCAGGACAGGGCGTGCCCGCGCCAGCGGCGGACCGGTACATCGACGTCCTGCTGGACTACGCCGACCTGGATTCGCTCAGGCGCCTGAACGGCGCCGAGGCGGCGGACTATCAGGCGCTCGGCCTGCCGGCGCCGAGGAACGACTACCTGCGCTCGCTGGGTGAACTCGCCGGCATGCCGGCGTGGCGCGACGATGCGCAGCAACTGGACCGGCTGTCCAGGCTGCTGAGCTGCCGGCGATCGGGCTGGCTCAACCCGAACACGGCACCGGTCGATGTGCTGCGCGCGCTGTTCCCGGCGGCCTCGGGCGAGCAGCTCAGCCGCTTCGTGGCACTGCGTTCGTCCGTGCGGACCGGCAACCCCACGCTGCTGCGGCGCGATTTCGGACTCGACGCGACGGGCGAGGAGTTCCTGCTCAATGTCGGTTCCGAGGTCCAGGTCACCGTCTGGTCACCCGGTCTGCCGCAGGCCCTTCAGTACAATGTCCTGCTCGTTCCGGCCGGCCCCATCGGCCCGTGGCTCGTCAACGAGCAACGCTCAATCTCGCGGCCAGAGCTGCCCAATGACCCAAGTGATGTCGAGCGCTTTCCTCTGGCCATGGCGGGTGCGCAACGAGCCCCGGACCTGGGCAAGGATCGACCGTAGCGGCTGCTCGATTCCGGCCCGCCGCACGGCGGCGCAGGTGCGCACGGCGCTCGTGGCACGCAGCCTGCTGCGCGTACGCGCATTCGCGTTGGGCGCGCTGCCGGTACGCGAGCGCCTGCCGTCGCTGCGCGCGCAGGCCATCGGGTGGGCGCCTTTCAGCGACCCGCGCATCGTGCTGGCGCAGCGCGGCGAATCGGGGCTGGCACTGGCGTGGGACGGCGGGCTCGTCGAGAGGCGTCTGCGCGATGCGGGTTGCGACCCCGGTTCGGTGCGCCTGCTGCCCGAACCGATGATGTGCGAGGCCAGGCCCGATGGAACGCATCTGGTCCTGGGCGCCGACGGCTTCGAGGGCCAGTGCTGGGCAAGCGGCTGGCTCGTGGCGTCGCGCTGGTGGCCGGCGGCTCCCGATGCGCCGGCGTGGCAGGAGTTCATCCGCTCGGTGCCGTCAGCGGCCGCGCCCGATCCGGCCTGCGGCATGCCGGCGCCGCAGCGGCAGGTCGAGCGCGCCGGACCCTGGCAGGCGCT
>JBBIPS010000391.1:0-3011 GCA_037442725.1 Burkholderiales bacterium
GCAGCAGCTCGCGCCGCGCTGCGCCGGCGGCGCCGGCCGGTGCCGCGGTGACGTCGGCGCTGGACTGGGCGTTGCTCCAGCCCGTGCCGCGGAAGAAGTAGAGCTGCCAGCCGGTGACGCCGTCGAGCAGTTGCAACTGCTGCGGCTCGGTGCCGAGCAGTTGCTGGCTGCGCAACCACGACTGCTGCAGCGCGCCGACTTGCGTGACCACCGGCCCGGCCCAGCGCTGCCAACGTCCCTCGCGCAGCGACCACACCACGACCTGCACACCGCCCTCGCTGCGGCGCGTCAGACGCAGCGAGGCACCGTCGAAGGCCAGGCCGGGCACGTTCGGACTGGCGTGCAGCGCGAGCAGGTCCTGCTCCCACTGGCCGACGATGGCCGAGACGCGCAGCGTGCGCTGCGATGCGGTCTGGGCGATGTCGCGTGCGTGCGCCATCGCGTCGACGCCGCGCCAGCCCATCAGTGCCAGCACCGCCATGATCGACAGTGCCACCAGCACCTCGATCAGCGTGAAACCGCGCCAGAGCCGCTGTGAGCGTGCGCACCGGGCGCGCGAAGCGACCGTCGCGGGCCGCGTGCGCAGCCATCGACCTGCGGTGTCGCACGGTCGGGTGGCTCGGGTGCACGCGGCGCCGCGCACGTCGCGAGTGTCGCAAGCGTGACGTCGCATCAGTAGCGCCCGACCACGGTCGACAGCGTCACCAGCACCTGGCCGGCACGGTCGAGGACGACGGCGTCGATGCGACGGAAGTTCGGGTTCGGCGTGCCGCGCGTCTGCAGCCGGCCGCGGTAGTCGCGGCCGAGCTGGGCGCAATCGAAGTCGCTGTCGCCAGTGCCCGGGTACTGCCGCGCCAGCCGCAGATTGACCAGTGCGTTGTCGGCGCACCATTGCGCGGCGACGACATCGCCCAGGCGCTGGGCGTTGTCGGTCAGCGCGCCGGCGGCCTTGAGTCCGGCCGACAGCGTGATGGCGACGATCGCCAGCGCGACCAGCACCTCGACCAGCGTGAACCCCGCGGCGCTGCGGCGGGTGCGTGCGCCGACACCGCGCTGCGACGACGCGCAGGTCCTGCGCCGCAGCGCGCTGCACGCCGTCGCCGCGGGTGCTGGCGCGCATCTTCGGCGTGGCCTCGCGACGCTCACGGCGTCGCCCCGGGCTCGATCGGAGCGAAGGGCGCCAGCCCGTCGGTGGCCAGCGTCAGGCGCTGCGCGTCGAGCTGCAGCGTGATGCGCTGCGCACCGATCAGCGGCTCGGGGCCGAGCCGCAACGCACGCGCGCCGGCGATCTCCGCCTGCACGCCGTCGTTCAACCAGCGCTGCGGCAGCTTCGTGGGCGACGGCAGACCGACGAAGCGGAACGCCGCCTCGGCGTCGGCCGTGCCCAGTTCGAAGCGCACCTCGAGTCCCGAGGCGCGTGATTCGGCGCGGCCGGCCTCGAGCAGCGCGGCCAGCCGCAACGCCTCCTGCTCCAGCCGCGCCGCGGTCGGGTCGCGCAGCGCCAGGCTGGCCAGCCCCGATGCCAGCGCCAGCAGCAGCAGCACGACGAGCAACTCGACGAGGGTGAAGCCGCTGCCGACCCCGCCGGCAGCGCGGCGGTGGCGCATCGCATGACCAGCGACGGCGGCGGACGTGCCGTCCGTGCGGTGCTGCTGCGCGCTATTGCCAGGAGCCAACGTCTGCGTTCTTGCCATCGCCGCCGGGCTGGCCGTCGGCGCCGAAGCTGAAGACATCGATCTCGCCCTTCACGCCCGGATTCAGGTACTGGTACGGGCGGCCCCACGGGTCGGCCGGCAACTTGTCGACGTACGGTCGCCAGTTCGGCGGCACGGCGCCCGTGGCCGGCTTCTTCACCAGTGCGTCCAGCCCCTGCTCGGCGCTCGGGTAGCGCTGGTTGTCGAGCCGGTAGAGCTTGAGCGCCTGCACCAGGTTGTTGACGTCGGTGCGTGCCGCGGTCACGCGTGCATCGTCGGCGCGGTCGAGCACGTTGGGCACGATCAGCGCCGCCAGCACGCCGATGATGACCAGCACCACCATCAGTTCGATCAACGTGAAGCCGCGCCGCCCCCTCATGCGCCCCAGGCCTGCGGTTGGCACCCCGCACCGCGCCGGTGGCGGCGTGCACCGCGGCTCGGAGCAAGCGCCGATCGGGGCAGTCCGACGAGTCCATGTGCCGACGACGGGCGTCAATCGCTTCCCGCTGACGCAGCCCGACCCGGGACCCGTTCCTCGTGTGGCGGCGAGCACGGTTGCAGCGCTAGTGTCCGGGGTATGCATCGAGGGCCGGCGGGCAAGTGGGCGGGTTTACGCTGCATGATAATCGGACGATGAGCCAGAACCGTGCCGTTGCGAGCCTGCGAAGCCCCGTGATGATCGGCGCACGGCGCCGTGGCGGTTGACATGACGGTGCGCCTGCTCACTTTCGCGATCTGGGCGGTGGCTGCGGCCAGTGCCGCGTTCTGGGGCTTGCGCCTGCTGGCGCGGCCGGCGTCGACGCCGGATGCGGTGGTGGCGATGCAACTGCCCGTCATGCCGGGCGGCAACTTGGTGCGACTGTTCGGCGCGCCGCCGCCAGCGCCGGTCGCGGTGGCCGCGCCGGTCGAGAACCGATTCAGGCTGCTCGGTGTCGTGGCCCCGCGGGGCAGCCAGCGCAGCGGGCTGGCGCTGATTTCGGTCGACGGCCGTCCAGCACGACCGCTCGGCGTCGGCGCACGGGTCGACGGGGAGGTGCGCGTGCTGGCGGTCAGCCATCGGCGCGTCGACCTGGGTGTGGGCGGCCCAGGCGCCAGCCGTGCCGGCGGCGGCGCGACGATTGCGCTCGAGTTGCCGGCCGTGCCCGAGCCCAACCGCGGTGCGCCGATGCCCGCCCCCGCCATCGGCGCGGCGCCACCGGTGACTGGCTTGCCGGGTGCGCTGCCGGGGGCCGTGCCGTGCACCTTCATACGAGCGAGGGCCGGGGGATGCACGTCCATCCACTCCGCCTCGGTCACGAACGAGGTCCTCACGGCCCC
>JBBIPS010000392.1:0-3003 GCA_037442725.1 Burkholderiales bacterium
GGTGTTCGGCCAGCTCGCGCAACTGGGCCACGGTGGCGGCACGGCCGTTGATCCAGGCGCGGCTCTTGCCCTGGGTGTCGATCGTGCGCCGCAGCAGCAGCGTGTCGACGGGATCGTCGTCGGCCAGGCCGGCCTCGCCGAGCCAGCCGGCGAGCGACGCCGGCGCTGCGAACTCGGCGCTGACTTCGGCGCGCGGCGCGCCCTCGCGCACCTGGCCGGCGTCACCGCGGCTGCCCAGCGCGAGCTGCAAGGCATCGATCAGGATCGACTTGCCGGCGCCGGTCTCGCCGGTCAGGACCGAGAAGCCGGGGTGGAAGTCGAGCTCCAGCACCGGCACGATGACGAAGTCGCGCAGGGCCAGATGCAGCAGCACTAGACGACCCCCTCGTACCAGCGCAGCTTGCGGCGCAGCGTGGCGTAGTAGCTCCAGCCGCGCGGGTGCAGGAAGCGCACCTTGCACGCCGAGCGCTGCACGCGCACCTGGTCACCGTGCAGCAGGCTCGTCACCCGTTGCATGTCGAAGTTGGCCGACGCATCGCGTCCGGCCACCACCGTGAGGCGCACCTCGCCCTGGTCGGGCAGCACGATCGGCCGGTTGCTCAGCGTGTGCGAGGCGATCGGCAGCAACACCCAGGCGGCGATGCCCGGGTGCAGGATCGGTCCCCCGGCCGACAGCGAGTACGCGGTCGAGCCGGTGGGCGAGGCGACGATCAGCCCGTCGGCGCGGATGTTGGCGACGAATTCGTCGCCGATGTCCACCCGCACCTCGACCATGCCGGCGGTGGCGCCGCGGTTGACGACGACGTCGTTCATCGACAGCCCCTCGAAGATGCACTCGCTGTCGCGCCAGAGTTCGCTCTCGAGCATCGCGCGGTGCTCTTCCTCGAAATCGCCGGCGATCATCGGCGCGAGCGTTTCGCGGAACTGGCCGATCGGAATGTCGGTGATGAAGCCCAGCCGGCCCTGGTTGATGCCCACCAGCGGCAGGTTGTGGCGCGCCAGTTCGCGCGCGATGCCGAGCATCGTGCCGTCGCCGCCGACCACCACCGCCAGATCGCACTGCGCGCCGATCTGGTCGGTGCCCAGCGCGTCGTAGTCGGTGATGCCGGTGCTCTGCGCCGTCAGCAGCTCGAACGACACCTCCAGACCCTGGCGCACCAGGAAGTGCGCGATGTCCTCCAACACGGGCCGGATGCCCTCGGCCTGGTACTTTCCGATCAACGCGGCATGATTGAATCGGCGGGCCATGGCGTGTGGTGTCGAGCTCGCTGAATTACACCACAGCGACCCCGGCGACACGGCCTTCGGCGCGCCCGCGGCGCGGCTCGTCGCGCGTGCCCTGCGACCGGGCGAAGCCGTGCCGCGCGCATGGCGGCGCACCTCGAGGCCTGCCCGCGCAGCGCCTCCGTACAATCGAAAGATGCCCCTGGACGAGCGCGCCCGCAGCCTGCTCAAGACCCTGGTCGAGCGCTACATCGCGGACGGCCATCCGGTCGGTTCGCGCACGCTGTCGCGCGCCTCGGGGCTCGAGCTGTCGCCGGCGACGATCCGCAACGTGATGTCCGACCTCGAGGAGCTGGGCCTCATCGCCAGCCCGCACACCAGCGCCGGGCGCATCCCCACCGCCAGGGGCTATCGGCTGTTCGTCGACACCATGCTCACGGCGCGGCCGGTGGACATCCTGCACGCGCCGCCCGAGATGGCCAGCGCGCGCCAGCAACTGCAGCCCGACCAGCCGCAGCGCGTGATCGCGCAGGCCGCGCACCTGCTGTCGAACCTGTCGCACTTCGTCGGCGTCGTCACCGCGCCCAAGCACGCCAGCGTGTTCCACCACATCGAGTTCCTGCGCCTGGGCGAGCGGCGCGTGCTGGTGATCCTGGTCTCGCCCGAAGGCGACGTGCAGAACCGCGTCATCTTCACCGCGCGCGACTACGCCCAGTCCGAGCTGGCCGAGGCCACCCGCATGCTCAACCGCCACTACGCCGGACTGTCGATGGACGAGGTGCGCGCCCGGCTGCGCCGCGAGATCGACACGCTGCGCAGCGAGATCGCGGCGCTGATGCAGGCCGCCGTGCAGGCCGGCAGCGATGCCCTCGACGAGAGCACCGAGCAGGTGGTCGTCGCGGGCGAGCGCAACCTGCTCGGCATGCAGGACTACGGCGCCGACCTGGGAGCGCTGCGCAAGATGTTCGACCTGTTCGAGCAGAAGACCGAGCTGATGCGCCTGCTCGAGAACTCCAGCCGCGCCGAGGGCGTGCGCATCTACATCGGCGGCGAATCGGGCGTCGTGCCGTACGAGGAGCTGTCGATCGTCTCGGCGCCGTACGAGGTCGACGGCCGCATCGTCGGCACGCTGGGCGTGATCGGCCCGACGCGCATGGCCTACGACCGCATGATCCAGCTCGTCGACATCACCGCCCGACTGGTCGGCAACGCGCTGTCGGCGCCGAAGTAGCACCGGCGTCGCGGTGCGGGTCGCCGCCTACAATCGCCGCCGCACGCGCAGCGGGCCGTTAGCTCAGTTGGTCAGAGCAGAGGACTCATAATCCTTTGGTCGTTGGTTCAAGTCCAACACGGCCTACCACCACCGGGCCCGGTGACCCTGCCAGGCAGATTTCCGCCGGGCTGCGTCCCACAAGTTGTCGGACGCGTGATGTGAGGTGGCTTCCTTTCGCCCGGATAAGTACATCCGGGTGCCTGGCAAGCAGGTCTTGGCCGCCATGATGGCAGCTGACCGGCAAGCGCTGTACGGTGCCAGGGACGTAGCCAACGCGCAGCGCCGGGAGGTGCGTGGCGACACCACGCGCGCCAGCGTCGTGCCGGGCGGCCAGCGCGTCGCTATCGCCAGACCGCGCCCACGCAGCCTCGAGCACGGCGAACTCGCGCTGCCCAGCGTTGCCGGGGCCGCCCATCGTGACCCGCCGGGTGCGGCCAGCCGCGTGCAATGAAGCGTGGCCCGCCATCGCGTGCCGGCCGCCTGTCGACCCTGCGCCCGGGCGGGCC
>JBBIPS010000393.1:0-2995 GCA_037442725.1 Burkholderiales bacterium
GCCGGGCCGCGCGGGGCCTGGCCGTTGGCCATCGCGCAGGCGGCCCCGCTGTGCGGCCCCGGCTGGGTGCTGGTCGGCGACGCGGCGCACCTGGTGCACCCACTGGCCGGACAGGGGCTCAACCTCGGGTTGGGCGATGTCGCGACGCTGGCGCGAGTCATCGCCGAGCGCGAACCGTGGCGCGGGCTCGGCGACGCCATCCTGCTCGGCCGCTACGCGCGCGAGCGCGCGCTGCCCACACGCGCGATGGCCGGGCTCACCGATGGTCTGCTGCACCTGTTCGCGAGCGAGCAACCGCTGGTGCGGGAACTCCGCAATCGCGGCCTGACTCTGCTCGATCACCTGGCGCCGATCAAGCGCGCGCTGACCGCACGGGCACTCGACGCCTGAAGGATCCACGATGAAACTGCAGCTTGCCTTGCGCCGCGGCGCACTCGCCCTGGTCCCGCTGCTGGCCCTGCTCGGCGCCGGCGCCGTGCAGGCCGACGAGGCGGCGATCCGCAAGACGCTGGCCGAGCGGCTGCCTTCGCTGCCCAGGATCGACGAGATCCGCAAGACGCCGATCGCCGGCATCTACGAGGTGCGCTACGGCAGCGACATCGTCTATACCGACGAGAACGGCGACCATGTGATGCAGGGCTCGATCATCGATACCCGCACCCGCACCGACCTGACGCAGGCGCGCATCGACAAGCTCACCGCGATCGATTTCGCCAGCCTGCCGCTGAAGGACGCCTTCCTGATCAGACAGGGCAGCGGCGCGCGCCGGCTGGTCGTCTTCGCCGACCCGAACTGCGCCTACTGCAAGCGCCTCGAGCGCGACCTGGTGACGCTCAAGGACGTGTCGATCTACACCTTCCTCTACCCCATCCTGGGGCCGGATTCGAACGTCAAGTCGCGCGACGTCTGGTGCGCCAAGGATCCGGGCAAGGCCTGGCGTACCTGGATGATCGATGGCGTCGTTCCGCCCAGGTCGATGGGCCAGTGCGACACCACTGCGATCGATCGCAACGTCAAGCTCGGGCAGAAGTACAAGGTGCAGGGAACGCCGGCCGTGGTGTTCGAGGACGGCACGCGCTCGCCCGGTGCGATCCCGGCGGCGCAGATCGAGGCGCGCATGAGCGCTGCCGGCAAGAAGGGATAGCCGTCGGTCGCGGCGCGCGGCAGCGGCGACAATCCGCGCACCATGAGCCCTGCCGCGGCGACCCGCCCGCCCCCGAGTCCCGCGCCGTACCCGCCGCCGCTGTCCGGCACCGCGCGCTGGCTCGGTGCCGCCGGGATGGTGCCGTTCGTGCTGGGCGCGCTGCTGGTCTGGTTGGTCAATGCGGCGGCACGAGCCGACGTCGCACTCGCGCTGTCGGCGTACGCGGCACTCGTCGTCTCGTTCCTCGGCGGCATCCACTGGGGGCTGGGCATGCGCCAGAGCGCAGCACCGGGCTCGCTGTACTTCTGGGGCGTGGTGCCGCCGCTGCTGGCCTGGGTCGCGCTGCTGATGCCGCCGGGCGCCGGGCTGGTCGTCGACGGCATGCTGCTGGTGGCGTGCTACCTGGTCGACCGCAGGGTCTACCCGGCGCAGGGCGTCGCGCGCTGGCTGACGCTGCGCTTCCGGCTCTCGGCCGTGGCCGCGTCGAGCTGCTTTCTCGGCGCCGCGGGCAGTTGACGGGCAGTCGAAGTTGCCGAGCTACCGCATCGACGTCGCCGACGTCCACGCTCACGCCTATCGCGTCACGCTGACGCTGGCGCAGCCGGCGCCGGAGCAGGCGCTGTCGTTGCCGGTGTGGATCCCGGGCAGCTACCTGGTGCGCGAGTTCGCGCGCCATCTCTCGAAGCTGCGGGCGCGCCAGGGTCGGCGCGCGGTGGTGCTCGAGCAGGTCGACAAGTCGCGCTGGCTGGCGCGCTGCAGCGGGCGCGGCGCGCTGACGGTGAGCTACCTGGCGTATGCCTTCGACACCTCGGTGCGCACCGCCTTTGTCGACGCGCGGCGCGGCTTCTTCAACGGCACCAGCGTGTTCCTGCGCGTCGAGGGGCGCGAGGACGAGCCGCACCGGCTGCACATCGGCAGCCTGCCCGCGGGCTGGGAGGTGGCCACCGCGCTGCGGCCGCTCGACGCCGCGCCGCAGGGGCGCCACTTCGAGGCCGCCGGCTACGACGAGCTGGTCGACCACCCGGTCGAGCTGGGCCGGTTCTGGCGCGGCAGCTTCGTCGCCGCCGGCGTGCCGCACGAACTCGTCGTCGCCGGCGCGCTGCCCGGCTTCGACGCTGCGCGGCTGCTCGCCGACGCCGCGCGCATCTGCGCGCAGCACATCGCGTTCTGGCATGGCCCGGCGCCGGCCCGGCCGCCGTTCGAGCGCTACGTCTTCCTGCTCAACGCCGTCGAGGACGGCTACGGCGGGCTCGAGCACCGCACCAGCAGCGCGCTGATCGCCGCGCGCCGCGACCTGCCGCGCGCGCACATGGACGGCCTGCCCGAGGGCTACGTCAAGCTGCTCGGACTGCTCAGCCACGAGTACTTCCACAGCTGGAACGTCAAGCGCCTGCGCCCGCGCGAGTTCGAGCGCTACGACTACACGCGCGAGAACTACACCCGGCTGCTCTGGTTCTTCGAGGGGTTCACCTCGTACTACGACGACCTGGCGCTGCTGCGCGCCGGGCTGATCGACGCCGCGCGCTACCTCGATCTGCTGGCCAAGGCGATCGACGGCGTGGCCGCGACGCCGGGGCGGCAGGTGCAGAGCGTGGCCGAGTCCAGCTTCGACGCCTGGGTCAAGTACTACCGCAGCGACGAGAACACGCCCAACGCCACGGTGAGCTACTACCTGAAGGGCGCGCTGGTGGCGCTGGCGTTCGACCTCGTCCTGCGCCAGCGCGCTGGCTCGCTCGATGCGGTGATGCGCCGGCTCTGGGTGCGCTCGGGCGGCGGCCCGGTCGACGAGGCCGACATCGCCGCGGCGCTGCGCGAGGTCGGCGGCCGATCGTTCGACGCCGAGCTGGCGGC
>JBBIPS010000394.1:0-2962 GCA_037442725.1 Burkholderiales bacterium
CCCGCTGCGGGTAGGCGTTGCCGTCGCAGCCGAGTCGGCCGCGCGCATCGCACTCGCACGCCAGCAGCAGCGCGGCAAAACGCGCCGGGCGGCGCCAGGCGTCACAACGGTCGAGCAGGCGCGCGAGGCCCGCAGCGTCGAGGCCGTCCGAACGGTGCACGTTGCCGTGCTCGCGCGCGGTCAGATCGGCCAGCTCGCGGCAATCGTTGGGTACGCGCCAACGCTGCGCCAGCGCGCGCGCCAGGCCGGCACTGCGCGCCTCGTGGCCGTGGTGACGTGGCCAGTCGGCGCGCGGCGTGATGCCCTTGCCGAGGTCGTGGCACAGGCAGGCGTAGCGCACCGGCAGCGGGGCGTCGAGCCGTGCCGACATGCGCAGCACGAGCAGCAGGTGCGCGCCGGTGTCGACCTCGGGGTGGTGCTGCGCCGGCTGCGGCACGCCCCAGAGCCGGTCCACCTCGGGCAGCAGCCGTGCCAGCGCGCCGCTCGCGCGCAGGACCTCGAGCATGCGGTCGGGCCGCGCCTGCATCAGCCCGCGCGAGAGTTCCTGCCAGACGCGCTCGGGCACCAAGGCATCGACCTCGCCGGCGTCGACCATGCGGCGCAGCAGCGCCGCGGTCTGCGGCGCCACGCTGAAGTCGGCGAAGCGCGCGGCCAGCCGCGCCAGCCGCAGCAGCCGCACCGGGTCCTCGACGAAGGCCGCCGAGACGTGGCGCAGCACGCGCCGGCGCAGGTCGCGTCGGCCGCCGTAGGGGTCGATCAGCGCGCCGCTGGCGGGGTCCTCGGCGATGGCATTGATGGTCAGGTCGCGCCGTGCCAGGTCGTCCTCGAGCGTGACCTCGGGCGTGGCGTGGAACGTGAATCCATGGTAGCCACGCCCCGCCTTGCGCTCGGTGCGCGCGAGCGCGTATTCCTCGTGCGTCACCGGGTGCAGGAAGACCGGGAAGTCGCGTCCCACCGGCATGAACCCGGCGGCCAGCATCTGCTCGGGCGTGCTGCCGACGACGACCCAGTCGCGGTCGCTGACCGGCAGGCCGAGCAGCCGGTCGCGCACCGCGCCGCCGACCACGTAGGCCTTCACGATCCGGCGCGCGCCTGGCGTCCGAAGTGAGCGTCCATCGCGTCAAGCGACAGCGGCGTGATGCCGAGTTCGGCCAGGCCAAGGTGGGCCCCGCTGGCGACGTTGGGAACGCGCATCGACAGCAGGTTGTCGCGCGATATCAGCGGTGCGCCCGGCAGCAGCGCGAGCACGGCCGCCTGCAGCCGGCCCAGCGCCTCGGGCAGCGCCAGCACCGGCCGCGCGCAGCCGGCCATCGCGCCGACGCGCTGCACGATCTGCTCGAGCGTCATGACCTCGGGCCCGGCGCACTCGATGACCTGCCCGGCCAGGTCGGGACGGTCCAGGCAGGCGACGATGGCCTGCGCGACGTCGCCGACCCACACCGGCTGGAAGCGTGCGTTCGCGCCGGCCAGCGGCAACACCGGAGCGAGTCGCTGCAGTGCGACGAACAGGTTCGTGAAACGGTCGTCGGCGCCGAACATCACCGACGGCCGCAGCACCGTCACGGCCAGTCCGCTGCCGCGCCACACGGCCTCGCCGGCGTCCTTGCTGCGCAGGTACAGCGACGGCGCGTCGGGCGCCGCGCCGAGCGCGCTGACATGCACGACGCGCCGCACGCCGGCGGCGCGGCACGCCGCGGCCAGCTTGCGTGGCAGCTCGACGTGCACGCGTTCGAAGGCGGCGCCGTCGCCGTGCAGGATGGCCGCCAGATGGATCAGCGCGTCGGCACCCTGCAGCAGTGCGCCGAGTCGCGACTCGTCGTGGATGTCGCAGCGGTGCAACTCGACCGTCGGCAAGGTCTGTAGCGCGCGGCCGGCGGGCAGGCCGCGCGTGGGCACGACGATGACCGCGCCGCGGTCGCGCGCGAACAGGCGCGCGCAGGTGGCGCGGCCGACGAAGCCGGTGCCACCGGTGACGACGACGCGGGGGTGGCGTGGCGCCAAGGTCATGTCGATGCTTCCCGTTGGATGCGCCGGAAGCCGGTTGCCGGGGACGCGCTCACGGCAGCGCCGCCACGGGCGCTGCAGCGTCGGGGCGCGGCCCGATCGGCGCGCCCAGGCGTGCCTTGAGCAGCGGCTGCGGCTGGCCCAGCAGCGCGGCGTAGACGGCGGCGTTCGACAGCACCTTCTGGACGTACTCGCGCGTCTCGTTGAACGGGATGTTCTCGGCCCATATTGCCGGCTCCAGCAGCGGCCCCTCGCGCCAGCGGCGCGGCCGTCCGGGACCGGCGTTGTAGGCGGCCGCGGCCATCGCCTGCGAGCCGCCGAGGTCGTCGAGCACCAGCTTCAGGTAGCCCGTTCCGAGCTTGAGGTTCACCTCGGGGTCGGCGATCTGCTCGGGCTTGCTGGCGTCCATGCCGAACTTCCTGGCGGCCCAGCGGGCGGTGGCGGGCATCAGCTGCATCAGTCCGCTGGCGCCGGCGCTCGATCGCAGCTGCGGCATGAAGCGCGTCTCCTGCCTGATCAGGCCGTAGACCAACGCCGGTTCAAGCCCGGCGGCGGTCGCGGCCTGCGTGATCTCGGCACGCAACGGCATCGGATAGCGTTGCGCGGTGTCGATCTCGACGTGCGTGCGCTCGCTGGTGTTGATGCACAACTGCCACTCGGCGGCGTCGCAGGCCAGGCGCGCGGCGACCAGCAGCTCGCGCTCGGCCATGCCGCGCAGCGTGTAGTTCCATTCGCGCCGGCCCTCGTCGCGCAGTCCGAGCCGGTTCAGCAGCAGTGCGCGCGCCAGGCCGGGCGCGGCACGCGCAGCGTCGAGTTCGGCGGCAGTCTGCGGCGCCGGCGCTGCGGGCAAGGGGCGCGGCGCGCCGAGATCCTCGGCGGCGAGCTTGGCGTAGAACCCCAGCGGCCCGGCGATCGACTCGAGCAGGTGTTGCGCCGTGGCACGTTGCGCGTCGCCCTG
>JBBIPS010000395.1:0-2957 GCA_037442725.1 Burkholderiales bacterium
CTGCGCGCCGCGCAGGCCGCCGCACCCGAGCTGCCGCGCGCGCTGCTGCTCGACAGCCTGTGGCCGGGCTGGTTAGACGCGGCGCGCGCGCTCGGCTGCGTCGCGGTGGTCGGTAACCTCGCGTTGATCGACGCCGCACTGATGGCGCGATTGCGCGGCGCCGGACTGCGCGCAATGGCCTATACCGTGAACGACGCGTCCGATGCCGCGGCACTGTTGGCGCTCGGCCTGGATGGGCTCATCACTGACGCCGTGGACCGCTTCAGCCCGGCCGACGATTGAACGGCGAACCTGATCGACGCGCCTCGGAATTCGCCTCACCCCTACTCTCCTTCGAGAACGGGGGCGAGGGCGCACGCTCTCACGCGAGTACGGAGACGACGAAGCCGCGCTCTGCCCGCTCCCGCCTGCAGCAGCGGGTCGGGGTGAGGGCCAGCAGCGGCAGCAGGCGATCGAGCGCTGCGGCGGCGCTCAATGCGTGCCGGCGGACGCTGCCGGCGCCGGCGCGGTGGCCGGCAACTGGCGCAGATTGCGGATCACGTCGCTGCGCCAGGCCGCGGCGGCCAGCACGAGCGCCAGGCTGCCCGAGAACAGCAGCGTGCTGCGCAACCCGGCGTGCTCGCCCAGCCAGCCGCCGAGCAGCGCACCGGGGCCGGCCGGCAGCAGGATCAGCCAGCGCATCGTGCTCGTCATGCGCCCGAGCAGCGGCTCGGGCGTGACGGCCTGGCGCAGGGCCAGGAAGTTGATGAACACCAGCACCGCGCCGAAGCCGAACAGCACCAGCATCAGCGCGAACGCCGCGATGCCCCAGGCACCGCCCGGCAGCAGCACCGGCAGCAGCCAGCCGATGCCGGTGATGACGAAGCCCAGCACCAGCGTCGGCCCGGAGCCCAGGCGCTGGCTGATGCGGTTGCCGACCATGCTCGAGGTGATCGTGCCCAGCCCGAGCCCGACGTAGGCCAGCCCCACCGCCTGCTCGGACAGCCCGAGCGTGCGCGTGGCGTACAGGATCTGCACCACCAGCGCGGCGTTGTGGCACATCTGCCAGGTGCCCACGGTGAACGCCAGCGCCACCAGCAGCCGGTGGCTGCGCACGAAGCGCAGGCCCTCCTTCAGGTCGCGCCAGAAGTCGGGTTGCGCATGCGGCACGCGCACCTCGACGACGTGGATGCCGCGCAGGATGACCGCCGATGTCAGCAGCATCGTGGCGTCCACCAGCAGCGCCAGCGGCGCACCCGCCACCTTGATCAGCATGCCGGCCAGCCCCGGGCCGGCAACTTCCGACGTCGCGCTGGCCAGGGTGTTCCTGGCATGCGCCTCGACCAGCCGCTCGCGCGGCACGACTTGGGTCAGCACGATCTGCGCGGCGGTGCCGGCGGTGGTCGTCACGCTGCCGATGATGAAGGCCACGCAGTACAGCCACGGCATCGCCAGCCACCCCAGCGCCCAGGCCAGCGGCACGCTGGCCACCGCCAGCGCGAGGCTCACCTCGCCGGCGATGTAGACCGGCAGCTTGCGCACGCGGTCGAGCCACACGCCCGAGGGCAGCGAGAACAGCACGAACGGCAGGATTTCCATCGCCGTGAGCAGCCCCATCTGCGTCGGCGTGGCGCGCAGCAGCAGCACCGCCGTCAACGGCAGCGCCAGCAGCGTGACCTGCTGGCCGAAGGAACTCAGCAGCACCGAGCTGAACAGCCGGCGGTAGAGCGCGTCGCGCAGCAGATCGTTGCTGGGCAGCGCCCAGCGCGCGCGCGACGAAGCCGCGCCCCCTGATGGTTGTCGTGGTGTCAAGCCTGCCCCTGCCGCTGTGCCGCCGGTCTTCGTGGGACGGCGGTCGGTTGTGCCGATTGTCGGCGCTGGCCGACGCTGGCGTAGCCACGTTTTACCCGGTGCACGACCGGGCTCAACTGCGGTAGTCGGCGTTGATGCTGACGTAATCGTGCGACAGGTCGCAGGTCCACACCGTGCTGCCGGCGCGGCCCCGGTGCAGGTCGACGCGCACCGTGATCTCGCTGCGCTGCATGACGCGCTGGCCGTCGCTCTCAAGGTAGTCGGGGCGGCGGCCGCCGTGCTCGACGACGTGCACGTCGTCGAGGAAGAGATCGATCAGCGACACGTCGAGGTCGGCGATGCCGGCGTAACCCACCGCGGCGAGGATGCGGCCGAGGTTCGGGTCGCTCGCGAAGAACGCCGTCTTCACCAGCGGCGAATGGGCGATGGCATAGGCCACGCGCCGGCACTCGGTCTCATCGCGGCCGCCGTCGATGCGCAACGTGATGAACTTGGTGGCGCCCTCGCCGTCGCGCACGATGGCCTGCGCGAGTTGCTGCGCGAGCGAAACCACGGCGTCGCGCAGCGCGCGGCCATCGGCCGAGTCGAGCGCGCTGACCGGGGCATGGCCGGCCTGCTGCGTGGCGATCAGCACGAACGAGTCGTTGGTCGACGTGTCGCCGTCGATCGTGATGCGGTTGAAGCTGGCGTCGGCCGCCTCGCGCACCAGCGCCTGCAGCAGTGCCGGCGCGATCACCGCGTCGGTGGCGATGAAGCCGAGCATCGTCGCCATGTCCGGGTGGATCATGCCGGCCCCCTTGGCGATGCCGGTGAGCGTGACGCGCCTGCCGCCGAGCGTCAGCTGGCGCGACGCCGCCTTCGGGCAGGTGTCGGTGGTCATGATGCCCTCGGCGGCCAGCGCCCAGCCGTCGGCCGTGCGCGCGGCCAGCGCCGCGGGCAGCGCGGCCTCGATGCGCTCGACCGGCAGCGTCTCCATGATCACGCCGGTCGAGAACGGCAGCACCTGCCCGCTGCGCAGTCCGAGCCGGGAAGCCAACGCCGCGCAGGTGCGCAGCGCGCGCGCCAGCCCATCGGCACCGGTGCCGGCGTTGGCGTTGCCGGTGTTGATGACGAGCGCGCGGATGCCGGCACCGCTGGCCAGGTGCTCGCGGCAGACCTGCACCGGC
>JBBIPS010000396.1:0-2939 GCA_037442725.1 Burkholderiales bacterium
TCGAACGCGGGCCGATCATCGTCTGCCTCGACACGTCGGGGTCGATGCGCGGCGCGCCCGAGAACATCGCCAAGGCAGTGGCGCTCGAAGCCTTGCGCACGGCGCAGCGCGAGCGGCGCGGCTGCCTGCTGATCGCCTTCGGTGGCCCCGGCGAGATCGTCGAGCGCGAACTCGGGCCGACGCGCGACGGGCTGGCCGCGCTGCTCGAGCTGATGGGCCAGGCCTTCGACGGCGGCACCGATGTGCAGGGTCCGCTCGAGCGCGCCATCGAGCGCGTGCACCAGGCGCGCTGGGCCAGCGCCGACCTGCTGATCGTCAGCGACGGCGAGTTCGGCTGCACCCCGGCCACGCTGGCACGGCTGGACGCCGCGCGCGAGCAGTTCGGCCTGCGCGTGCAGGGGGTGCTGGTGGGCGACCGCGAGACGATGGGGCTGCTCGAAGTCGCCGACGACATCTTCTGGGTGCGCGACTGGCGCCGCCATGGCACCGGCCACGACCGGGACGGCTTCTCGCCGGTGCACACCCGGAGCCTGACGGCGTTGTATTTTCCTAACGCGCTTTCGACGCGTGCGGCGAGGCGCCGGCCCGGCGCGCCGGGCGCGGCGACTTGAACGCCTGGCTCACCTCTTGACCGCGGGAGCAGAAGATGCCGGGCACCTTGTCGAAGTGGCTGGTCGTGGCACTTGTCGCCGTGGCAGTGCTGGTGTTGGCGGCCGGGCAGTTCGGCCTGCTGCAAGGGCAGGCGCCGGCCGGTCTGGGCGTACGCAACGGCCGCCTGCTGGCACCGTCGCCGACGCCGAACAGCGTGTCGAGCCAGGCGGCGCTGCACGCCGGGCATCCGATGCAGCAGGCGGCGATGATCGAGCCCCTGCCCCTGCGCGGCGACGCGCGCAGCGCGATCGCGCGGTTGCGCGCGCTCATCGAGCGACTGCCGCGGGCCGTCGTCGTCGAGCAGCGCGACGATTACCTCTACGTGCGCTTCACCTCGCGCTGGCTGCGCTTCGTCGACGACGCCGAGTTCTGGGTCGACTGCGACGCCGCCGTCATCCAGGTGCGCTCGGCGTCGCGCATCGGGCGCAGGGACTTCGGCGTCAATCGCGCGCGCGTCGAACGCATCCGCGCGCTGCTCGACGACAGGTGATTGCAGGCACGGCGGCGCGGCGGCATGCCAGGCGCGACCCAGGCGGTGCCCGGCGCCGCGGTGCGCCGGCCGCCCGGGCAAGGAGACTCACTGCCACGACACCGCCGCCATGTCGTTGGCGAAGATCGGCGAGCTGGCCCACAGGCCCTTCAGGCCCTTCTTCGCCACCGCCACCTGCGCCGGGTTGAAGATCCAGGCGTTCACCGCATCGGTGGTGAGCTGGCGCTGCAGGTCGCCATACAGCCTGGCCTGCGCCGCGCGCGGCGCCTCGGCGCGCTTCCTGGCCAGGTCGTTGAAGGCCTTGCTGTCGTAGCCCCAGTAGTACTTCGGGTTGGCGTACTGCATGTAGTCGAGCGGCTCGACGTGGTTGATGATGGTGAGGTCGAAGTTGCCCTTGAACGGCCCCGACAGCCACTGCGCCCACTCGACGTTCTCGATCTTGGCGTTGATGCCCACCTTGGCCAGCATCGCCGCCACCACCTCGCCGCCCTTGCGCGCGTAGCTCGGCGGCGGCAGCGTCAGCGTCACGGCCAGCGGCGTGGCCACGCCCGCCTCCTTCAGCAGCGCCTTGGCCTTCTCGGGGTCGTAGGGGTAGACGCGGGTGAGGTCGACATAGCCGGCGTCGGTCGGCGCGGCGTGGCTGCCGATCGGCTTGCCCAGCCCCTCGAGCACGCCGTCGATGAAGGCCTGGCGGTCGATCGCGTGCATGATCGCCCGGCGCACGCGCACGTCGTCGAATGGCTTCTTCCTGTTGTTGATCGCCAGCAAGCCCTTGCCGGCGGTGCTGCCGATGGCCACCGTGAAGCGCTTGTCGGCCTGGAACTGCTTGAGGTTCTGCACCGCGCCGAAGCGCGGCATGCCGTCGACGTCACCGGCGAGCAATGCCGCCACCTGCGCGGCGTTGTCGTTGATGAAGCGGAACGTCACCTTCTTCAGCTTGACGCTGGCCGCGTCGCGGAAGCCGTCCCACTTCACGAGCGTGACCGCGCTGCCTTTCTGCCAGCTCTCGAACATGAACGCGCCGGTGCCCACCGGATGCGTCGCGGTGGTCGCTGCGCTCTTGGCGCTGAGGATCACCGCGGTGTTCTCGCCGAGGCGGAACGGCAGCGTCGCGTCCGGGTTGTTCAGCGTCAGGATCACCTGGTCGCTCGCCGGCGTGGCGATCGACGAGATGTTGTCGAACACGCCCTTCTTGGCCTTGTTGGTCGAGCCCTCGGCCTTGGCGCGATCGAAGCTGAACTTGACCGCCGCGGCGTCGAAGGGCGTGCCGTCCTGGAACTTGATGCCGTGCTTCAACTTGAAGGTGTAGCTCTTGCCGTCGGGGTCGCTGGTCCAGCCGCTGGCCAGCAGCGGCGTGACCGAGCCGTCGACGTTGATCTTGGTCAGGCCCTCGAGGATGTTGTAGTGGACGATCTCGCCGATCGCCGCCGCCGGTGCGGTGGTCGGGTCGAGCCCGTTCGGCTCGAGCACCATCGCCAGCACGACGCTGTCCCTGGCGCGTTGCGCCAGCGCGCCGGTGCTGGCCAGGGTGCCGGCCAGCAGTGCGGCGGCGGCCAGGGCCAGGGTGCGACGTTGAAGCTTCATCGGTTTCTCCTCATTGGGGTTGAGCGGGCGCGACGGCTCGCGCGCATCGGATCGGTTCGGGTGCACACGGCCGGGTCAGACGGACAGCGCCGATTCTGCCCCCTGCGCCTGCACCCGCTCGGCCTCGAAGCAGGCGGCGCGGTGCGCCGTTGCAGCGCCGGGAAGCGGTCGCAACGCCGGCACGCTGCCCAGGCAGGCGTCGCGTCGGAAGGTG
>JBBIPS010000397.1:0-2939 GCA_037442725.1 Burkholderiales bacterium
CACGCGCGCCGGCGCTGGTGAGCAAGGCCGGGCCGGCGCACGGCCTGCGCGTCGGACAGTCGGTGTTTCACAACAAGTTCGGCGAGGGCATCGTCCTGACACTCGAGGGCAGCGATGCCGACGCGCGCGCCCAGGTCAACTTCGGCCGCCACGGTGCCAAGTGGCTGGCGCTGGCGGTGGCCAAGCTCACGCCGGTGGATTGACCCCGGGTCGACGCGCGGTTCATCTTCGGTTCACATCGCAGCAGCGACAATGTGCGCGGGATGCGGACGAGCTGTCTGCCCCTGACCGCGATGGAACGCCGTGAACCCGACTGACACCGTGCCCGTGGCGCAGGCGCGCGCCGCGCTGCCGCCTGCCGCGCCCGCTGCGTCGCACCTGCCGATACCCGCCACGCGGCCAGGCGAGCCGCGCTTGTCGTGCGTCGTGCCGTGCTGGAACGAGGCCGCCAACCTGGCGCAGTTGCTGCCGCTGTTGCGCGACATCCTGGCCGGGCTGGTGTCCGAGTGGGAGATCGTGCTGGTCGACGACGGCAGCACCGACGCCACGACGGCCCGGCTCACCGAATGGATCGCCGCCGAAGCGCGCCTGCGGGCGCTGCAGCTGTCGCGCAACTTCGGCAAGGAGGCGGCGCTGTCGGCCGGGCTGCAGGCCGCGCGCGGCGACGTCGTGGTCCTGCTCGACGCCGATCTGCAACACCCGCCGGCGCTGATCCCGACGCTGTTGTCGCATTGGCGGCGCGGTGCGGACGTCGTCTACGCGGTGCGCTCGCACCGCCAGGACGAGAGCGCCGTCAAGCGCTGGGGTGCACGCTGGTTCTACCGGCTCGTCAATGCAGCCGATCGCTTCGAGCTGCCGGCCGACGCCGGTGACTTCAGGCTGATGGACCGCGCCGCGGTGGACGCGCTGCTGGCGCTGCCCGAGCGCAATCGTTTCATGAAGGGCTTGTACGCCTGGGTCGGCTTCGACGCCGTCGCGGTGCCCTACGATCCGCCACCGCGCGCCAGCGGTCGCAGCAGCTTCAGGCTTCGTCAGCTGGTCGGCCTGGCACTGGACGGGATGACCTCGTTCACCACCTGGCCGCTACGCGCCGTCAGCATCGGCGGCTTCTCGATCGCGCTGCTGGCGTTCGTCTACGGCGCCTACGAGACCGTCAACTACCTGCTGTTCGGCAACGACGTCTCGGGCTGGACGACGATCGTCGTCGGCATGATGTTCTTCCTCGGCGTGCAGTTGATCGCGCTCGGCGTGATCGGCGAGTACATCGGCCGCATCTTCGAGGAGGTCAAGGGCCGGCCGCTGTACATCGTCAAGCGCGACCTGGGCCAGGGCCTGCAGGACGCGTCGCCTTGAATCGGTGGCTGCGTGCGGCCGGCAGCGCGCCGGCCAGCGCACTCTGGCTGAGCCTGGCCTGGCTCGCGGCGACCGCCTGGGCGCGCCCGCTGATGCTGCCCGACGAAGGCCGCTACGTCGGTGTCGTGTGGGAGATGATGGTCTCGGGCGACTGGATCACGCCGACGCTGGACGGACTGCCGTTCTTCCACAAGCCGCCGCTGCTGTACTGGCTGACCGCGACGTCGATGACGCTGCTCGGTGCCGGCCAGTGGAGCGCTCGACTCGCGCCGCTGCTCGGTGCCGCGGCGGGTGCCTGGGCGACCTATCTGTTCGCGCGCCGCTGGTTCGATGCCGGTGCCGCACGCGCCACGCTGTGGGTGCTCTTGACGCAGCCGCTGTGGTACATCGGCGGCCAGTTCGCGAACCACGACATGCTGGTGGCCGGCTGCATCAGCGTCAGCGTGCTGCTGCTCGCGCACGCGGTCCTCAGCGCCGAGCGCGGGCTGCCGTACCGGCGCGCGCTGGCTGGCGCGTGGGCCGCGGCGGCGCTGGGCGTGCTGGCCAAGGGGCTGATCGGCTTCGTGCTGCCGGGGCTGGTGGTGCTGGCGTGGCTGCTCGCCACGCGCCGGCTGCGTCGCCTGACGCTGCTGCTGTGGTGGCCGGGGATGCTGCTGTTCCTGGCGCTGGCTGCGCCCTGGTTCGTCGCGATGCAACTGCGCTTTCCACGTTTCCTCGACTACTTCTTCATCGTCCAGCAGTTCGATCGCTTCTCGCACGGCGGCTTCAACAACGCGCAGCCGTTCTGGTTCTATCCGGCAGTCATCGCGCTGCTCGGCCTGCCGTGGTCGGCGTGGGTGCTGCGGCTGCGAGCGGCGGCCTACTGGCGCGACGCACGCTTCGGTGCGGTGCGGGCGCTGATGGCGTGCTGGCTCGTCGTCATCGTCTTCTTCTTCTCGCTGCCGCAGTCCAAGCTGGTCGGCTACATCCTGCCGGCGGTGCCGCCGCTGTCGCTGCTGATCGCCGATGCTGCGGCGGCAGGCGTGCAGCGCAGCGCGCTGGCACGCCGGCTGTGGCGCGGCAGCGTGGCGCTGGCGGTGACGATCTGCCTCGGCGCCGTCGTCGTGCTCAGCCTGCGCCACGAGCATTCGCACCGCGAGCTGGCGGCGACGCTGCGGGCGCGGCACGCTGCTGGCGAGCCGGTGGTCTTCATCGGCGAGTATTTCTACGACCTGCCGTTCTACGCCCGACTGCGCCAGCCGGTGCAGGTCGTCGACGACTGGGCCAGCGCCGAGGTGCCGCTGCGCGACAACTGGCGCAAGGAGCTGTTCGACGCCGGCGTGTTTGCGCCGCGTCTTGCCGCGGCGACGCTGCTGCGGCCCGAGCGACTGCCGGACTGGCTCTGCAGCGCCGGCCGCGCCTGGCTCGTCACCCCGGCAGATGCGACGACATCGCGGCATCGCGTGCTGGGCGCGGCCGAGCTCGTGCAGCGCAGCCCGCGCGCAGCGTTGTGGGTCGTCGATGCGCACGCCGCTGCCGCTGCGGCCGCGATGGGCTGCGGCCCGCGCCCGGACGTGGCCTTGCCGCGCCCGTCTGCGGCGACGGCC
>JBBIPS010000398.1:0-2936 GCA_037442725.1 Burkholderiales bacterium
GCATGCCGGCCAGGAAGCGTCCCGCATCGGCGGCGTCGAGGTCGATGCGCGGCCAGCCGGCCAGCAACGAGTCGACCGGCAGCAGCCGCGCGTCGCGCCCGGCCTCGTCGAGCGCGGCCAGCGCGTCGAGCGTGACGGCATCGTCCAGCGTCAACGCACCGCTGGCGCGGCGGCACAACGCGGCCAGATGCGCGCCGCAGCCGAGCGCCTCGCCGATGTCCTCGGCCAGCGTGCGGATGTAGGTGCCCTTGCTGCAGCGCACGTCGATGACCAGATCGGGCAAGCACCACCGGACGATGTCGATGCGATGGATGCTGACGCGCCGCGGCGTGCGCGGCACCGTCTGGCCGACGCGCGCGTACTCGTACAGCGCCCTGCCGTCCTTCTTCAGCGCCGAGTGCATCGGCGGCAGTTGGTCGACGACGCCCGTGAAGCCGGCAACGACGCGCTCGATCGTCGCTCGATCGACGTCGACCGGCCGCTCTTCGACCAGGTCGCCTTCGAGATCGCCGGTGCTCGTGCGCTGGCCCAGCCGCAGCGTCGCGCGGTAGGACTTGTCGGCATCCAGGCTGGCGTGCGAGAACTTGGTCGCGGCACCGAAGCACAGCGGCAGCAGGCCGGTGGCCAGCGGGTCGAGCGTGCCGGTGTGACCGGCCTTCTCGGCGCGCAACAGCCACCTGGCGCGCTGCAACGCGGCGTTGCTCGACAGCCCGATCGGCTTGTCGAGCAGCAGCACGCCGTGCACCGGGCGGCGCTGGATGCGCTGGCGCACGACGACGTCCACCACGGCATGCGAATCCGCGATCATTCCTTGGCTCGCGTCGCGTTGGCCTGGCGGATCAGCGCCGCCAGCTCGGCGGCATGCTCGGTCGTGCGGTCGAAGACGAAATGCAGCGTCGGCACCGTGTGGATCTGCAAGCGCCTGAACAGGCCGTTGTGCAGGAAGCCTGCGGCCTCGTTCAGGCCGGCTTCACACTCGGCGTGGTCGCCGCCGAGCTGCGAAAAATAGACCTTGGCGTGGGCGTAGTCGGGCGTGACCTCGACGCTGTTGATCGTGACCAGGCCGATGCGCGGATCCTTCAACTCGCGGATCAGCTCGGCCAGATCGCGCTGGATCTGGTCGGCGACGCGAAAGCTGCGGTTGGGAATGGTTCGCTTGTGACGCATGGCATGATCTCCCGGGCCGGCCCTGGAAGGACAAACCCCGCCAACTTCTCAGGAGGCGGGGCTTGCTGCTCAGGGCAGATCCGCCTTACAAGGTTCGGGCGACTTCCTTGACCTCGAAGAACTCCAGCTGGTCGCCCTCGGCGATGTCGTTGTAGTTCTTCAGCTTGATGCCGCACTCGAAGCCCTCGGCGACCTCGCGCACGTCGTCCTTCATGCGCTTGACCGACTCGACCTCGCCGGTGTGGACGACGACGCTGTCGCGCAGCAGGCGGAAGTGCGCGCCGCGCCGCGCCACGCCCGCGGTGACCATGCAGCCGGCCACCGTGCCGATCTTGCTGGCCACGAAGACGGTGCGGATCTCGGCCGCGCCGATGACCTCCTCGCGCTGCTCGGGCGCGAGCATCCCGGTCATCGCCGCCGTCACTTCGTCGACCGCTTCGTAGATGATGTTGTAGTAGCGGATGTCGACGCCGTTGCCATCGGCGAGCTTGCGCGCGTTGGCGTCGGCGCGCACGTTGAAGCCGATGATCACCGCCTTGGCCGCGATCGCCAGGTTGATGTCGCTCTCGCTGATGCCTCCGACGCCGGCATGCACGATCTGCACCTTGACCTCCGGCGTGCTGAGCTTGGCCAGCGATTGCGCCAGCGCCTCCTGCGAACCCTGCACGTCGGCCTTGATGATCAACGCCAGCGTCTGCGCCTGACCCTCGCCCATGCCCTCGAACATGTTCTCGAGCTTGGCCGCCTGGCGCCGGTTGAGGTTGACCTCGCGGTACTTGCCCTGGCGGAAGGTGGCGATCTCGCGCGCCCGGCGCTCGTCGGCCAGCACCATGAACTCGTCGCCCGCCTGCGGCACCTCGGTCAGGCCCTGGATCTCGACCGGGATCGCAGGCCCGGCCTCCTGGCACGCCTTGCCGTCCTCGTCGAGCATCGCGCGCACGCGGCCATAGCTGCTGCCGGCCAGCACCACGTCGCCGCGCCTGAGCGTGCCGGACTGCACCAGCACCGTGGCCACCGGGCCGCGCCCCTTGTCGAGCTGGGCTTCGATCACCAGGCCCTTGGCCGGCGTCTCCACCGGCGCCCTGAGCTCGAGCACCTCGGCCTGCAACAGCACCTGCTCGAGCAGGCCGTCGACACCTTCGCCGGTCTTGGCCGAGACGGGCACGAACGGCGTATCGCCGCCGAATTCCTCGGGCACCACGGCTTCGGCCACCAGTTCGCCCTTCAGGCGTTCGATATTGGCGCCGGGCTTGTCGATCTTGTTCATCGCCACCACGATGGGCACCGCCGCGGCCTTGGCATGGGCGATGGCTTCCTTGGTCTGCGGCATGACGCCGTCGTCGGCCGCCACCACCAGCACGACGATGTCAGTGGCGGTGGCGCCGCGCGCGCGCATCGCGGTGAACGCGGCGTGGCCCGGGGTGTCGAGGAAGGTGATCATGCCGCGCGGCGTCTGGACGTGATAGGCACCGATGTGCTGCGTGATCCCGCCGGCTTCGCCGGCCGCCACCCGGGTGCGCCGGATGTAGTCGAGCAGTGAGGTCTTGCCGTGGTCGACGTGGCCCATGATCGTGACCACCGGTGCGCGCGGCAACTGCTCGCCCTCGGTGGCGCCGCTCTCCTCGGCGAGAAACGCATCCGGGTCGTCGAGCTTGGCGGCGAAGGCCTTGTGGCCCATCTCCTCGACCACGATCATCGCGGTCTCCTGGTCGAGCTGCTGGTTGATCGTGACCATCTGGCCCAGCTTCATCAACTGCTTGATGACCTCG
>JBBIPS010000399.1:0-2915 GCA_037442725.1 Burkholderiales bacterium
CCCGGCGCGGGCGCCGGAGTTTGTGCCGCCGCAGCTGACAGTACCAGGCCGAACAGCGCCGGTCCGGCGCGCCGCCAGCGCTTCGTCGACGCTCGCATCGGCGCCGTCAGTCCGCTGCGTCGAGCGCGATCGGCACGCGCTGCGCGCTCCGGGACCCGCCGGCGAACGGCGTCAGCGCGACGCGCTCGCCGGCCCCGGCCAGGCCGATCTCGTCGTCGTCGAGGTAGCAGCCGGGGTCCTCGGCCCAGGCGTTGCCGGTGACCTGCTGCGCGCGCACGCGCGTGTTGCCGCCGCAGATGTCGCGATGAATGCACGCGGCGCAGCGACCTTCGAGCGGCCGCGGTCGGGACTTGAGGCCGGCCATCAGCGGCTCGGAGGTGTCGGACCAGATGGCCGAGAACGGCCGCTCGCGCACGTTGCCCAGCGTGTGGTGCCACCACATCGTGTCGGGGTGGACGTTGCCGAGGTTGTCGATGTTGGCGATGTTGACGCCCGACGAGTTGCCGCCCCAGGCCACCAGGTGCTCGCGCAAGGCGTTGCCGAAGCGTGCCTGCAGATCGGGGCGGCGCCGCTGCAGCCAGTGCCGCAGCCAGGGCCCGTCGGCGTCGTTGTTGCCGGTGACGAACTCGTCGCCGCGTCCCGCCAGCGCCGAGGCCCACGCGGTATCGAACAACAGGTCGAGCGCGCTGCGCGTGGCGGCGAACTGCGCGTCGCGGGCGCGGTGGATGTTGCCGCGGCCGGCGTAGTTCAGGTGCGAGAAGTAGAACTTGTCGACCTGCTCGTCGCGCATCAGCTGCAGCAGCGCGGGCAGGTCCTGGGCATTGAGCGCCGTCATCGTGAAACGCAGCCCGACCTTGACGCCGCGCTGGCGCAGCAGCCGTACGGCCGCCAGGCTGCGCTCGTACGCGCCGGCCAGGCGGCGGAACTTGTCGTGCGTCGCGCCGATGCCGTCCAGGCTGATGCCGACGTAGTCGAACCCGGTGGCGGCGATGCGGTCGGCGATCGGCGCATCGATCAGGGTGCCGTTGGTCGACAGGCCGACGTAGAAGCGCCGCGCCCTGGCGCGCTCGGCGATGTCGAACAGGTCGGGTCGCAACAGCGGTTCGCCGCCGGAGAGGATCAGCACCGGCACCCTGAAGGCCTCGAGGTCGTCCATCACACCGCACACCTCGGCGTGACTCAGCTCGCCGGCGTAGTCGTGGTCGGCCGACAGCGCGTAGCAGTGCTTGCAGGTCAGGTTGCAGCGGCGGACCAGGTTCCAGATCACGACCGGTCCGGTTGCGGCAGCGGCACGCGGCGGCGCGTAGCCGCCGCTGCGCTCGGCGGCGACGAGGGCATGCATGAATCGGGAGACGCGGAACATGGTCGGTCCTTCAGTCCGTCAATCGACCAGGCGCAAACCGGTCTTCTTCAGGATCGCGGTCGAATACAGGATATCGCTGCGCCGGCACGCCGCACCGAGCAACTGTGCGATTGCGCGCGCCTGGCGCTCGACCTCGGCGCGGCTGCGGCCGTGCACCATCGCGAACAGGTTGTACGGCCAGTCCGGCAGCCGGCGCGGTCGGCGGTAGCAATGGCTGACGCCGGCCAGCGCGCCGACTCTCACGCCCAGCGCATCGATGCGCGCGTCGTCGACGTCCCACACCGTCATGCCGTTGGCGCTGAAGCCCAGGCGGTAGTGGTTGGGCACCGCGCCGATGCGGCGCACCAGCCCTTCTTCGAGCATCTGCGCCAGCCGCGCCCGCACCGTCTCGCCGGGGACGCCGAGCATCGCACCGACGGCCTCGTACGGACGCGCCACCAGCGGCAGGCCGCCCTGCGTGGCCGCGATGAGGGCGCGGTCGGAGGCGTTCAGCGCCGTCATCGCAGGCGGTTCGCCCAGCGTCGCTCGACGCGGTGCGGGGGTGGCGGCGTGGCGTACGGGGGCGTCGATCGGCAGTCGCAGCTCGACGTGGTACTCGCGCTCCTTGGGCAGCGCCAGCACCGGCAGCCCGGTCTCGGCCGCGATGCGTGCGAGCACCGCGCTGGCGGCATCGGCCGACTCGGCGGCGACGACGAACCACATGTTCAGTGCGTGCTCGCGCCGGTAGTTGTGCGCGACTTCCGGATGCGCGTTGACCTGCTGCGTCACCGCGTCGAAGCGCGGCTCGGGCACCGCCAGCGCCGCCAGCACGAAGCAGCCGCCGGCGCGCTCGATCTGGTAGAGCGGCCCGAAGCGCGACAGCGTGCCGTCGGCCAGCAACTCGCGCAACCGCTCGAGCAGCGTCTCCTCGTCGATGCCGAGCCCGGCCGCGACGTCGGCGAACGGCCGGTCGGTGAGCGGCAGGCCGCCGTGCAGCCGCGCGATCAGCCGCGTGTCGGCGCTGTCCGGTGGCGGCGGCGATGCCGGCGCGGTGGCCGGCCTACGCTGCGACATGGCCCGACGGGCTCGCGGTCGGTGCCCACGACGCGGGCAGGTCGCGGAATCGCCGCGCCCCCTGCTGCTTGAAGCGCCGGCGCGAGAACAGCACGGCGTGCGGATGCGGCTCGAGTCCGCAGCGCCGGATCACCCCGGCCAGCACCTCGCGCACGCCGGCGCGATCGCGGCCGTGCACCATGCAGTACAGGTTGAAGCGCCAGCCCGGGGCGCGCTCGCGCCGGTAGGCCAGTGTCACGCCGGGCTCGCGCGCCAGCGCTGCGCCGCAGGCGTCGACCCACGCGTCGGGCACGTCGAAGACGGTCATCGCATTCGCGTCGAAGCCGAGCTCATGGTGGCGCACGATGGTGCCGAAGCGGCGCAGCGTGCCCGCGGCCAGCCAGCGCTGCAGCGTCGCCAGCACCGCTTCGGGCGCTCGGCCCAGCGCCTCGGCCCAGGCGTCGAACGGGCGCGGCACGAGCGGCAGGCCGTCCTCGACCAGCGCGGCCAGCGGCCAGTC
>JBBIPS010000400.1:0-2912 GCA_037442725.1 Burkholderiales bacterium
AGTTCGAGTCCGCCGCGCGCGACGTCGAGCAGACCGTCGCGCGCGAGGTCCGCGAGGCCGACAGCGCCATCGAGCAGGGCCTGCAGGAGGTCAGGTCCGGCCTCGACGGCAAGCCGTCGGAGCCGGGCGCCGCGCAGGAAGCCGGTCTGCCGCTGCTGCCGCCGCCGCCGCAGTACCAACGGCCGAACAAGAAGTGGCGGCTCAAGCGCAGCGCGGTGCCGCGCTGGTACAAGCAGCGCGCCGGCGTGCGCGGCCATGCACAGTCGGGAGCGGCGCGCGTCGCGCGCTTTCGCCCGCAGCGGCTGAACAGTCCACCGGGATGACGCCCCAGCGCGACCACCGGGTGCGCTGCCGCGTCGGACCCGATCGGCGCTGACATGGCCGACCCCGACAAGCCCGACGAACTCGCGGGCACCGAGCAGCCCTTCGTCTCGCACCTGATCGAGCTGCGCGACCGTCTCGTGCGCGCGCTGCTGGCGGTCGGCGTCGCGTTCGCATTGCTGCTCGCCTGGCCCGGCCCGGCCGGGCTGTACGACCTGCTCGCCGCGCCGCTGGTGGCGCACCTGCCCAAGGGTTCGACGCTGATCGCCACCAGCGTCATCTCGCCCTTCCTGGTGCCGCTCAAGGTCACGCTGATGGCGGCGCTGCTGCTCGCGCTGCCGGTCGTGCTGTACCAGATCTGGGCCTTCGTCGCGCCGGGGCTGTACAGCCACGAGAAGCGGCTGGTGCTGCCGCTGGTGGTGTCGAGCACGCTGCTGTTCGTCGCCGGCGTGGCGTTCTGCTACTTCTTCGTCTTCGGCCAGGTGTTCAGGTTCATCCAGAGCTTCGCGCCCAGCAGCATCGCCGCGACCCCCGACATCGAGGCCTACCTCGGTTTCGTGCTGACGATGTTCGTCGCCTTCGGCGCCACCTTCGAGGTGCCGGTGGCGGTGGTGGTGCTGGCGCGCATGGGCGTCGTCGACATCGACAAGCTCAAGCAGTGGCGGGGCTATTTCGTCGTGCTGGCGTTCATCGTCGCGGCCATCATCACGCCGCCCGACGTGGTCTCGCAGCTCTCGCTGGCGATCCCGATGTGCCTGCTCTACGAGGTCGGCATCTGGGCCGCGCGCATCTTCATCCGGCATACCCAGGCGCCCGACGCCGGGGCCGACGCGGCGTCGACCCCGGAGCGCTGAAGCGTGTCACTGCGGCGGCCGTGTCGGCTGCCGAGGGCGCTGGGCCACCGTCAGCTTCAGTTGCAGCGACTGCCGGCCGCGCTGCACGCCGAGCACCGCCGTGCTGCCCGGCGCGAGCGCCGCCACGCTGTTGAGCAACTGGGCCGTGTCGGCCACCGGACTGCCGGCCACCGACAGCACCACGTCGCCGGGCTCGAGGCCGCCCTTGCTCGCCGGGCCACCCTGCAGCACGCCGGTGATCAGCACGCCCTGCTTGACCGGCAGGTGGAAGTTGTCGGCGAACTCGGGGGTCAGGTCGCGCGGCTCGACGCCGATCCAGCCGCGCGTGACATGGCCGTCGCGCAGCAGCGCCTGCATCACCTGCTGCGCCAGGTCGACGGGGATCGCGAAGCCGATGCCCATGCTGCCGCCCGAGCGCGAGAAGATCGCGGTGTTGATGCCGACCAGCTCGCCGCGCACGTTGACCAGCGCGCCGCCCGAATTGCCCGGATTGATCGCCGCGTCGGTCTGGATGAAGCTCTCGAAGGTCGAAAGCCCGAGCCCGTGGCGACCGAGCGCGCTGACGATGCCCGAGGTCACCGTCTGGCCGACGTTGAACGGGTTGCCGATCGCCAGCACCACGTCGCCGACCTGCAGCGCCTCGATGCGACCCAGCGTCACCGCCGGCAGCCGGTCGAGCTTGATGCGCAGCACGGCGAGATCGGTTTCGGGGTCGCTGCCGACGACCTCGGCACGCGCCTCGCGGCCATCGCTCAACTGGACTTCGATCTCGCTCGCGTCCTCGATGACGTGGTTGTTGGTGAGCAGGATGCCGTCGGGCGAGACGATCACGCCCGAGCCGAAGCCGAGCTGCCGCTGCGACGGATCGCGCTCGCCGAAGAAGTAGCGCAGCGCCGGATCCTGCGCATGCGGATTGCGCGCCCCGGCCTTGCCGGCCGTGACACTGACGACCGCAGGCGATGCGGCGCGCGCGGCCGCGTTGTAGCCGGTCGACCCGGCCACGGTCGTCGCCGCGCCGGCCGGGCCGCTGGCGGGCAACGGCGCACTGCGCAGCCGCACGACCCCGGTCGACGACCGATCGTCGCGTGCCAGCCATTGCGGCTTGAGGGTGCCGACGACGAACAGCAGCGCCAGTGCCACGGTGGCGGTCTGGGCGAAAATGAGCCAGAGTCTTCGCATCGGGGACGGGCGCGCCAAGGCGCCGAAAGGATGGTGGGGCGATGGTCCGGCGTGATGAACTCGAATCCCACCTGGCCGACCTGCTGGGCGTGGACCGGTTCGAAGATTATGGGCCGAACGGCCTGCAGGTCGAGGGTCGCGCCGAGGTGCGGCGCCTGGTCTCGGGCGTCAGCGCCAGCCTGGCGCTGATCGACGCCGCGATCGACTGCGGCGCCGACGCGCTGCTGGTGCACCACGGCCTGTTCTGGCGCGGCCACGACGGCTGCCTGACCGGCTGGCTGCGCGCTCGGGTGGCGCGGCTGCTGGCGCACGACATCAGCCTGTTCGCCTACCACCTGCCACTCGATGCGCACGCCGAGTTCGGCAACAACGCGCAGCTCGGACGCCAGCTCGGCCTCGCCGCCGACGCGCGCTTCGGCGCGCAGTCGCTCGGCTTCATCGGTGACGCCGGCACGCTGGCCAGCAGCGCGGCGCTCGAGTCCCGCATCGCCGAGCGGCTGCGCCGCGCGCCGCTGCTGTTGCCCGGCGACGGCCGGCTGCTGCGCCGTGTCGCCTGGT
>JBBIPS010000401.1:0-2903 GCA_037442725.1 Burkholderiales bacterium
TTCGTCGGCGGCGTCGGTCGAGCCGTCGCCGAAGGCGCGGCTCTGGGCGAACTCCCGCGCCGCCGCCGCCAGATGCGGGCGGGCCGCGCTGCCGGGGCAGACCGCAGCGCGGGCGCGGCCGTCGAAAGCCAGCCGGTGATGGGCTTCGGCATGGATCGCGTACAGCCGTGCACAACCGGCGACACCGGCCTTGCAGTCCGGCGTCGGGCGTGCATCGGCGATCACCTGCCAGTGGCCGGCGGCCCTGGCCTGCTGGAATTCGTCGAGCTGGCCGACGACCGGATTGAGCGCGCCCCCGACCTGCGTGCAGGCGCCGAGCGCAGCCGCGATCAGCAACGCCGCAGCGGCACGGGTGGTGCGACCACGCCCGCCAGCGCGCGCGCGGCCCGGGGACCTGCGCGACCGTGCCACGAACACGCGGCTCGGGTTCATGGTCGCCACCCCTGGACGATGAGTCTGGCCGGATCGAGCTTGGCCTGGCGCAGGTGGCCGACGAGCATGATCAGCGCCTCCATCGCGCTGCGCTGCTCGACGGCCGAGGCGGCGTGACGAGCCATCTCCCGCAGCGCCGTGTTCAGGCTCTCGGGGGTCGGCGCGCCGGTGGCGGCCAGCGGTGTGCCGGCCAGTGGCGCCAGCGCCGCGCCGACCTGCTCGGCGCTGATGTCGCCTGCCGACTGATCCCACAGCAGCGCGCTGCGGAACTCGGCCAGTCCTTGGTCGAGTTCGCCGCGGCTGGCAAAGCGCCCGGCATCGGCGCCAAAGCGCGCCCACAGCTTGTCGGCCGCGTCGTCACGCAGCACCGTGCCGAGCAGGTCGCTGACGAACGCCGGCCGCTGCCGCTCGGCGGCGCTGAAGGCCCTGGCGAACACGGGGCACTGTTCGAGCGCGATCTGCGCCGAGGTCGGCGACACCAGCCCCAGGCTGATCAACTGCGGGTCGAACGGCGCATCGAGCACGCGCGCCACCCAGCGCCGGTACTGGTCGGAGCCCAGGCGCCAGGCCACGCCCAGCATCAGCGCGACGCCGGCCACCGGCGGCAGCCCGGCCAGCGCCGGCATAGCGCCAGCGGCGGTCGTGAGCAGCGCCGTCAGCGGCGACTTGCCGAGCAGCGCCTCGGCCGCGCTCGCCACCTGGGTGACGGAGGCTTCGGTGATGCCTTCGGCCTTGAGCGTGCGCGCCGTGCCCAGCACCTGTTGCGCCTGCGCGAGCAGCGCGGCGGCACCGTCGGGGATCAAGCCCTTGGGCAGCGCCGGCCCGAGCACGTTGATCAGCACCTCGGCCTGCGCGACCTGATCCTGCAGGCGCTGCACCTCACGCTCGAAGCCGCTGGCCAGCACGCTCGATCTCAGCCCGGCCTGCGCCTCGGCGCTGGTCTGCAACTCGGTCCTGGCCTGCTGCACCTCGCCGCCGAGCTGGCCGACCTTCTCCTCGAGCTGGATCCTGGCGGTCTGCGCCGCGTCGAGCATCTTGACCGTCTGCCGCGTCGTCTGCGCGTCGCCCGCGCTCGAGCGCGTGCCGAAGTAGTACGAGAAGACGCCGATGACGATGCCGTTGACGTAGCCTGCGATCGCATCGCTCAGGCCCAGCTCGTGGCTGTAGACCAGCAGCGGCAGCCCGATGACGCCGACGATGAGCGCAATGATGGCGCGCACCGTGCCTTCGGGCAGCGCCATCGGCAGATCCTTCAGCGAGGCGATCACGCCGTCGCCGCTGGGATGCGTCTGCCGCAGCAGCGCGAAGTAGCGCGCGCACAGCCACCACAGGAAGGCGGCGAAGCCCAGTCCGACCAGGAACACCAGCGTCGCGATGCGCTCGCTGCCCTTGCCGAAGGTGAAGAAGCCGGCCAGGTCCTGGAACAGCCCGCTGGCCTTGAACGCCAACACCACAGCGACGCCGGCCAGGCCGTACAGCACGACGGCCAGCGGCCCCTTGGCCACGCCCCACAGCGCCGCTTTCTGGTCGTCGGTCAGCACGGGAATGCGTCCTCCGGTGTGCGGCGCCCGGCGGATCGACCCGCCGGGCGAGCGGGCCCCGCGGTCGACGTCGGCCACGAGCCGACGCAGTCTGCGCCGCGGCGCTGCCAGCGGCCATCCCACGTTTGCAGCCGGCCGCTGCGGCGTGGCGTCGCGCGTGGCCGCGCGGGAGCGCCCGCTAAACTGGCCCTTCGATGCAAGCGCGCACCGTCGAGCCGGGCTACGCCTGGGTGGTGGTCTGGGCCACCTTCGTCAGCCTGGCGCTGATCTTCGGCGTCGCCTATTCCTTCGCGGCATTCTTCGAGTCGTTTGCCGTCGAGTTCGAGGTCCGGCGCGCCGATGTCTCGCTGGTGTTCGGCCTGGCAGGGCTCGTCTACTTCGTCCTCGGCGCCGGCGCGGGCGTGCTGGCGGACCGCTTCGGGCCGCGCGCGATCGCCTGCGCCGGCATGCTGTTCATCGCCGGCGGACTGGCCGCCAGCAGCGTGGCCACCTCGATGGCGATGGTGTACTGGGCCTACGGCGTGGGCATCGGCGTCGGCGTCGCGCTGGTCTACACGCCGTCGATCGCCTGCGTGCAGCCGTGGTTCACGCGCCGCCGCGGCCTGGCCGCCGGGCTGGCCAGCGCAGGCATCGGCGCCGGCACGGTGGCGCTGCCGCTGCTGGCCAACGGTGCCATCGCCGCGCTGCAGTGGCGCGGCGCGCTGCGCCTGTTGGCCCTGATCGTGCTCGTGGCCGGACTCGGCGCGGCGCTGCTACTGCGGCGCGCGCCGGCCGCCAGCGCCGGCGGCGCGCACGCCGTGGCCGGCATGCGCCTGGGCGCGGCCTTGCGCAGCCGCGAGTTCGGCTGGCTCTACCTGTCGGCGCTGCTGGCGAGCCCGAGCATGTTCGTGCCGTTCGCGCACGTCTCGGCGGCGGCGCGCGACCTGGGGG
>JBBIPS010000402.1:0-2900 GCA_037442725.1 Burkholderiales bacterium
GCGTCCGCTCCCGCGCTGAACAAGCGCCGCGCGCAGGACGGGCACGCCGTTGCGGCACGCCGTGCCGGCGCCGCGCACCGGCGTTCAGCGCGTCAGCTGCCGCAGCGAGCGCACGCAGCGATCGACGTACGAAGGGCGCCTCGACGTGCGCGCCGGCACCGGAGCGCCTTGGCCGCGGCGGCGGCAATAGCGTTGCATCCAGACCGTTCCCATGCCGACCTTGCGCGCGGCTTTCTGGTGCCCCAGCGTGTCCTCCACCAGCACGCAGCGCACGGCCGGCACGCCGAGCCTGGCGGCGAGCGCGCGCAGCATGCGCGCATCGGGCTTGGGCCGGAGCTGCCCGAACATCGTCATGTCCTCGATCGTCAGCACGCCGTCGAACAGCTGCTCGATGCGCAGCGCACGCAGCACCCGCAGCGCATAGGCGCGCGGCGCGTTGGTCAGGACGAACTTGGCCCCGCGCAGACGGCGCAGTGCGGCCAGGTCGTGCCGGTGGCCGCTGACGCGTTGCTCGAGCCCGGGCAGCCGATGCGTCTCGTGCAGGAAGTGCGCCGCGTGCACGCCGTGATGACGCACCAGCCCGAGCAGCGTCGCGCCGTAGCGCAGCCAGTAGTGCCGGCGCAGCCGGTCGGCGGCGGCGCCGTCGAGTTGCAACTCGCGCTGCACGTACTCGGCCATCGCACGGTTGACCTCGCCGAAGACGTAAGCGCCGGCGTCGTGCAGCGTGTTGTCGAGGTCGAACAGCCAGACCCGCGCCCGGCGTTTCGCGCCTGCGCACGCCAGCGCGCCGGGCCAGCCGGTCGGGATCGATACGAGCGTGTCGTCAGGCTGCATGCGCAGGGCCCGCGCCGATCGGCTCCCGGTGCGACCGCAGCACCGTGCGCGAGCTTCCGAAGGTTCCGGACACGGCGGTGCCGAATGCGAGGATGGCGACGATGCGGCGAAGGTCGTTCATGTTGCCACCTGCAGAGTCAGTGGAGGGTCGAGCGCGCTGGGCAGGATGGTTGCAGGATGGCCGCGTGAACCCCGGGGCGGCAAGTCCCCGGCAGCAGAGCAGGTCGCACGCCGTGCGCGTGCCGAGCCACACCGATGCACTGCACCGACACGCGCTCGGGTCGTCGCGAATCCGCACGCAGAACGGCCACGGGCAAGTCTGGCACGCCGCGCGTCGGTCTGGAGGTTCGCCGGGACGGCATCGACAGCGCCGCGGCCGACGCCTGGCGTGACCGCGCGGTGCGCCCTACCTGCGGCATCGGCGGCGATGTCGTGGCGCCGGACGCGGCGCTGCTGCAGGCGCACCGGCAAGGACTGCAGCAGATGCGTCGACCGAGATCCGCACCGCGCAGGCGCTGCCCGGCGACGGCGGCTCGAGCGCAACGATGAGCCAACCCCACGTTCCCGCGTTCGGCGACGCAGCGGTGCGCAGCCCGCTCGATCCGCTGGAGCCGGACCCTCGACCGGGGTTGCCGTGCCGCCGCCAGCCTCCTGGCCGGTGGTGCCGGGTGTGGGCAGCAGCGCCTCGGCCGTCGAGCCGTCCCGGCGCCGGCACTGCCGGGGGCGAGGCCACGCCGTCGTCATGCGCGCAGCACGCACTTCTCGTACAGGCCGAGCAGGCGGTGACCGGGGTCGTAGCGCGCCTTCAGCGCGTCGTAACGGTCGCCGCGGTAGGCGGCGGCGAATTCGTCGCGCGTGAAGAAGCAGTCCGAATAGAGCGACTTGATGCCGCCGAGCTCGATCACCCGGCGCTCGACGAGCCGGTTGAAGTGCGCCGGCGCGAGCGCGCCGCGCCGCTCGATCACGTCCCAGAAGCCGAAGTTGACGTAGCGCGTCGCGGGCGCGAGCGGATAGAGCGTGGCCGCGCGCGCCGGGTCGGCCGCGCGGATCGGGCAGATCCAGATCGGCAGGATGCCGATCTCGCCGAGCAGGAAGTCGAGGAACGCGGGCGCGCGGTCGATCGGCAGGTCGACGTCCTGCACCACCGACTCGGTGCTGAGGCCGCGCCAGCGTGCCAGCCGTCGGCTCACGCCCCAGCGCGCGTTCCAGCGCATCAGCCGGGTGTAGGTGCGCGAGTTCAGCCGTTCGCGCCCGAGCAGCCGGCGCAGCAGCGGCTGCTGCGCGCCCAGGTTCTTCGAGCACCAGAACCAGTCGGTGTCCCAGCGCCACAGGTAGCCCTCGGTCGAAAGGTAGTCCACCTCCCGCTCGCGCAGTGAGCGGTAGTAGATGCGCTCGAAGGTGTAGTCGCTGCACCAGGGCGCGTCGTCGACGAAGCGGGCCACGCTGAGCACCAGCTCGTCGCGCGCGAAGACGACGCCATCGACGAAGTCGGCGGCGCCGTCGCAGGCCGCGGCGAGCGCTGCAAGGTATTCGCCCGGCACCGTGAAGTGCCGGTGCTCGACGCGGACGTGGCGCCTGATCGGCTGCGTGCGCAGGCGCAGCCGCAGGCAGTAGCCGAGCGTGCCGTACGAGTTGGGCAGCGCGAGAAACAGGTCGCGGTGCCCGTTGTCCGGCGTGCAGTTGACGACCTCGCCGCCGGCCAGCAGCACGTCGGCCTCGAGCAGCGTGTCGTGCACCAGGCCGTGGCGGAACGACGTCGCCTCGATGCCGACGCCGACGACCGCGCCGCCGACGGTGATGGTCTTCAACTGCGGCACCACCTGCGGCATCACGCCGCGCGGCAGCGTCGCGGCGACGAGCGCCTCGTAGCTGACGAGGCCCTCGACATCGACCCAGCCGGCGTCGACATCGAGCGCGAGCACGTGGTCGAAGTCGTGCAGGTCGAGACGCTGCTTGGCCCCCGCGCCGCGCTGGCGGAACAGGTTCGACGTGTCCTTGGCCAGCCCGATCGGCGCCCCGCCCGCCGGGGCGCGCAACGCTGCGCCGGCGCGCGCGGCGCGCTCGCG
>JBBIPS010000403.1:0-2892 GCA_037442725.1 Burkholderiales bacterium
CCGGCGCCGGGCTGATGCTGGCGCGGCTGGTGGCGGGGCATGTGCGCGACGCTGCCGTGCGCGAGCAGCGTTTCCGCGACCTGCTCGGCATCGCCGCGACGGCGTACTGGGAGACCGACGCCGAACTGCGGCTGAGCCATGTCGCGTGGCGCCACGCTTCGGACAGCTTCGTGCCGCTGCCGTTCGCGACCCCGCGCCTGGCCTGGGACATGGCCGAGCTGCAGTTCGATGCCGAGGCCCTGCGCTCGATGCGCGCCGCGACCGCAGCGCGGGCGCCGCTGCGCGACGTGCCGGTGCTGCGGCGGCGACCCGATGGCACGCTGCAGCATCTGCGGGTCAGCGGCGAGCCGCGTTTGGACGCCGGGCGCCGATTCGTGGGCTACTGGGGTGTGGCGCGCGACGTCAGCGCCGAGCAGGTGGCACAGGCGTCGTTGCGCGCCACCGAGACGCGCTACCGCGACCTGTTCCGCCAGATTCCGACACCGCTGGTGCTGCAACGCGAAGGCGTCATCATCGTCGCCAACGCGGCGGCGGCGCGCATGTTCGGCCACGACACCACCGGCGAGATGATCGGCCGCGAGTTTGCCGAGCTCTACCCGCCAGCCGGGCGCGCAGCGTTGCGCCAGCGCCTGGCGCAGCTCGCCACGCTGCCGGCCGGGCAGGCGGGGCCGCTGGTCGGGGTCGAGCTGCTCAGGCGCCAGGGCGAGACCTTCGCTGCCAAGGCTACCGGCGTGCGCGTCGAGGTCGCCGGCGCACCCGCGATCCTGGCGATCTACATCGACGAGACCGAACGTCGCGCCGCCGAACTCGCGCTGCGACGATCGCAGGCGCTGCTCGAGCAGGTGGTGTCGATGAGCCCGGACGTCATCACGTTGACGGACCTGGCCAGCGGCCACTACGAGATGGTCAACGCCAGCTTCTGTCGCGTCAGCGGCTGGCGCGCCGACGAGGTCATCGGCCGCAGCGCGCTCGACATCGGCATCTGGCGCAGCGAGGCCGATCGGCGCAAGCTGGTGGAGGCGCTGCGCAGTGCCGCCTCGGTGCAGGACCTGGCGATCGACTTCGTCGGCAAGCAGGGCCAGCCGCTGCCGATGCTGGTGTCGGCGTCGCGCTTCGACCTCGGCGAGCGCGTCTACCTGGTGCTCAATGCGCGCGACATGTCCGAGGCCAACCGCCTGCGGCTCGAGCGCGAGGCGATCCTGGCCAACGCCTCGATCGGCATCGCCTTCACGCGCGAGCGGCGCTTCCAGATGGTCAATCCGCACTTCGAGCGGATCTACGGCTGGCCGCCCGGGGCGCTGGTGGGTCAGCCCGGGCGCGTGGTCTGGACCAGCGACGCCGACTACGAGGGCCTGGGCCGCGACATCGGCCCGGCGCTGCGGCGCGGCGAGCAGGTCGAGGTCGAGCGGGCGGCGCGGCGGCGCGACGGCAGCACCTTCGTCGTGCGGCTCATCGCCAAGGCCGTCGACTCGAGCAGCCCCGCCGACAGCGGCACGATCTGGATCGCCGAGGATGTGACCGCGCGGCGTCAGGCCGAACGCGAGCTGGCGCAGGCGCGCGATGACGCCGAGGCTGCGAACCGGGCCAAGAGCGACTTCCTGGCCAACACCAGCCACGAGATCCGCACGCCGCTAAACGGCCTGGTCGGGCTGGCGCGGCTGGCACGCCAGCCCGACGTCGAGCCGGCCCGGCTGCGCCACTATCTCGAACAGATGGACGACAGTGCGCAGACGCTGGCGTCGATCATCTCGGACATCCTCGACCTGTCCAAGATCGAGGCCGGCAAGCTCGAGGTCGACAGCGCGCCGTTCGGCCTGGTCGAGCTGCTGCAGGCATTGCAGCGCGCCTACGCCGCGCTGGCCACCGAACAGGGCCTGCGCTTCGACCTCGAACTCGACCCCGAGCTGCCGGCCTGGGTCAGCGGCGACGCGTTGCGGGTGCGGCAGATCCTGGCCAACTACCTGCACAACGCGCTCAAGTTCACGCGCCACGGCGGCATCCGCCTGGTGGCGCGCGCGCTGGCGGGCGAGCGCGTGCGCTTCGAAGTCCACGACACCGGTCCCGGCATCGACGCGGCGACGCAGGCGCGGCTGTTCAAGCCCTTCACGCAGGCCGACGAGTCGACCGCGCGGCGCTACGGCGGCACCGGGCTCGGGCTGTCGATCTGCCACCAGCTGGCCAGACTGATGGGCGGCGCCGTCGGCCTGGCCAGCACGCCCGGGCAGGGCAGCTGCTTTCACGTCGAGCTGCCGCTGCCGGCCGAAGCCGAGGGCGAGGCCGCATCGGGCTTCGGCGCGCTCGACGACAACCGGCTCGCGGGCGCCCGCGTGCTGGTGGTCGAGGACAACGCCGTCAACATGATGATCACCGCGGCGCAGCTCGAGCAATGGGGGCTCACCGTGACGCAGGCCGTCGATGGCGCCGAGGCGCTCGCCGCGGTCGACAGCGCGGCGCGCGCCGGCCAGCCCTTCGATGCCGTGCTGATGGACGTGCAGATGCCCGGCATGAGCGGCTACGAAGCCACGCGGCGCCTGCGCGAGCGCTATCCGACGGCGGCGTTGCCGGTCATCGCGCTCACGGCCGCGGCGCTGGTCACCGAGCGCGAGCGCGCCGCGGCCGCCGGCATGAACGAGTTCCTGACCAAGCCGATCGACGTCCAGCGCCTGCGCGCGGCGCTGATGCGTGCGCTGGCCGTGCGCAGCGCGGGGGTGCACTGAGAGCCCGAGGGCCTTTCGCCCCTACCCGCTCGTCACCCCAGAGACGGCCTGCTCGTCGTTGCAAATGCTCGCCATAGCCCGGGCTATGGCTGTGCTTTGCGCCTGGATCAGGCCGCCTTTGGCGGCGCCGCTCGGAAACGTTCGAAAAGCGCTCAGGCTTTGATCCTGCGCCCCG
>JBBIPS010000404.1:0-2874 GCA_037442725.1 Burkholderiales bacterium
GGCCGAGGCCTTTGTGGCCGACGACTACCTGGGCGCGCTGCACGCCGGCGCCCGGCTGACCGGCCGTGCCCGCAACCGCATCGAGCGCCGCCTGGCCGAGCTGACCGGCCTGCCGCTGGCCGTGGTGCAGGAAAAGAACCTGCGCATCAGCGACCAGTGCTTCTTCTTCGAGGCGCTGCGCGAGCGCGGCCGCATCGTCGGCCGGCTCGAGGCGCGCGTCACCGGCCCGATGGCCGCCAGCCGCACCCGCGACTGGGAGTTCGACCCCGGCATCGATGCGCTCAACGCGCCGTTCACGACCGCCGCGCTGGCTTACTACGCCGCGCTCGGCCTGCCCACCGAGGCGCGCTACGAGATCCTGTCGCACGAGGTGAACGAGACCTGGAAGTGGACGCGCGGCCAGGGCGCGGGCAAGCCCGAGGCGCACGGCTTCACCTGCACCAGCACGGATCTGTCGCGCGCGCTGCGGCGCAACCCGCATCTGCGCGTGCTGGTGGCCAGCGGCCGCTACGACCTGGGCACGCCGTACTCGGCGTCGGACTGGTCGCTGGCGCAGCTCGACGCTCCGCCCGAGGTGCTGGCGCGCGTGACGCACCGCTACTACGATGCCGGCCACATGATGTACACGCGGGGGCCGGACCTGGCACGGCTCGGGGCCGACTTGGCGGCTTGGCTGGGTCCGGACGCCGCACCCGCCCTGGCGGACTGAGCGCGGTGCGGGCGCGGCACGACGGCAAGGGCATCGGCATGCACGTCGGCATCCTCACCGGCGGCGGCGACTGCCCGGGCCTGAACGCGGTGATCCGCGCCGTGACGCTGGCGCTGATCACCGAGTGCGGCGCGCGCGTCACCGGCATCGAGCGCGGCTTCCTGGGGCTGCTCACGCGCCGCGTGCAGCCGCTCGATGCCGCCGCGGTCAAGGGCATCCTGGCGCAGGGCGGCACGATCCTGGGCACGCACAACCGCTGCGACCCGTTCCACTACTTCGGCGCCGCCGGTGCCGACGTCTCGGCTGACGTGATGGCGTACGTGCGCGAGCTCGGGCTCGACGCGCTGGTGGCGATCGGCGGCGACGGCACGATGACGATCGCGCACCGGCTGGCGCAGCTCGGCCTGCCGGTGGTCGGCGTGCCCAAGACGATCGACAACGACCTCTGTCATACCGACCGCACCTTCGGTTTCGACAGCGCGGTGGCGGTGGTGGCCGAGGCGCTCGACCGGCTCGAGACGACGGCGCGCAGCCACGGGCGCGTGATGATCGCCGAGACCATGGGCCGCTATGCCGGCTGGATCGCGCTCGAAGGCGGCCTGGCCGGTGCCGCCGACGTGATCCTGATCCCCGAGTTGCCGTATCGCGTCGAGGCAGTGGCCGAGTTGTGCCGGCAGCGCGCGGCGCACGAGGGCTACACGCTGATCTGTATCGCCGAGGGCGCGCACGCGGTGGACAGCGGCTTGACGCTGCGCCAGCGCCTGCCCGACAGCCCCGACCCGCTGCGCCTGGGCGGCGTCGGCGCGCTGCTCGGGCAGCAACTGCAGCCGCTGCTGGCCAGCGAGGTGCGCACCACGCTGCTCGGTCACGTCCAGCGCGGCGGAGCGCCGACGGCGTTCGACCGCGTGCTCGCCACGCGCTTCGGCTACTTTGCCGCGCAACTCGTCGAGCGGCGTGAGTTCGGCCGCATGGTCGCGCTGCACGGGGCCGACTGCACCAGCGTGCCGATTGCCGACGTGGCGGGCTGCAACCGGCGCGTTCCGGCAGGGCATGAACTGCTGCGCACGGCACGCGCGCTCGGTGTCGCGCTCGGCGGCTGACGGGTTGCCGCGCGCCGGGTGGCGCCCCCGCGCGCACACGGTTTCGGGTCGGCCCGGACCAGCACCGCGCCGACCCGCGCGCCGCGTCGACGCCGCGCTACTGCAGCACCTCGACCCGGTTGCGGCCGTTGTGCTTGGCCTGGTACAGCGCCGCGTCCGCGTTGTGTACCAGCACGGCGGCGCCGGCGCCGGCCAGCGGCACGCTGGCGGCCACGCCGATGCTCACGCTCACCGGGTAGCCGCCGTCGATCAGGTTGCCGTAGTCGGCAGCCTGCACCGCGCGGCGGATCGCCTCGGCGATCTCGAGCGCACCCGACGCACCGGTGCCGGGCAGCACCACCGCGAACTCCTCGCCGCCATAGCGTGCCGCCGTGTCGCCGGCCCGCTTGACGCGGTCGCGGATGACGCGGGCGATGCGGGCCAGGAAGGCGTCGCCGATAGGGTGGCCGAACAGGTCGTTGAGCGACTTGAAGCGGTCGACGTCGATCATCAGCAGGCCCAGCGGCACGGCGTCGCGCAGCGCGCGGCGCCACTCCTTGTGCAGCGTGATGTCGAACTGGCGCCGGTTGGGCAGGCCGGTGAGTGCGTCGGTGCAGGCCAGCGCCGAGAGCTCGGCGTTGGCCTGGCCGAGCGCCTCCTCGGCCTGCTTGCGCTGGTCGGCATCACGCAACGTGACGAGGAAGTCGCCCAGGCCGTTGCCCGGCGGCATCGCCGCCACGCGCGCCTCGACCCAGCGCGTGCCGCCGTCGCGCCTGAGGGCACGGAACAGGTTCGGCCCGTTGCCGTGCCGCGCGGCGCGGGTGAAGTGGCGCGCGATGAAGGCGGCGCGCTCCTCGGGCACCAGCAACTCGGCCAGCGTGTGGCCGTGCAGCTCGGCCGGCGTGCAGCCGAGCAGCGTCGTGGTTGCCGGCGAGGCGTAGCGGATCGCCAGGTCGGCGTCGACGGCGACGATCAGGTCGATCGAGTGCTCGGCCAGCAGTTGGAAGCGCACCTCGCCATCGCTGACGCCGCGGCGCTCGGGCCCGGCGTAGCGCGAGCCGGCCGCGCCCGGCGCGCCGAGCGCGA
>JBBIPS010000405.1:0-2868 GCA_037442725.1 Burkholderiales bacterium
CCTGCGCAGCGCGCTGTCGCAGATGGACGTGCCGACGCGCTCGGCCTACGTGATGGCGGTGGTCACCCCGCCCGAGCGTCCTGCCGCCGCGAGCTTCACCGCCGTGCCGCGCAGCCTGGCCGCGGCGCTCGCGCCGACATTCGGCGGCGCGCTGTTCGCCGCCGGCGTGCTGGCGGCGCCGCTGGCGCTGTGCGGGCTGTTGAAGATCGGCTACGACCTGGCGTTGTGGCGCGCCTTCAGGCACCACGCCACGCCGACCCGTTGAAGACGGGTGGCCGGCTCAGCCGTTCACTCGGTGGCCTTGACCGCCAGCACCGGGCACGGCACCGAGAGCAGGATGTCGCGCGAGACGCTGCCCAGGATGAGCTTGCCCAGCGGGCTGCGCTTGCGCAGGCCGACGATCACCAGCGAGACCTCGGGCGACTCGGCCAGCTCGAGAATCTCGACCACCGCGTTCTTGCCGCGGACGAACTGCTTGAATTCGCCCGTGACGCCCGAATTCGCGAGCCGTCGCTCGACCGTCTCCGCGTCCCGCGTATCGGCAAAGGATGCGTCCTCCTGGTTGTCGCCCGACATGGCGTTGACGACCAGCAGGCGCTCGCCGGTGTTCTTCGCGACCTCGATGCCCTTCTCGAGGGCGGCCCGGCCTTCCGGACGGGGTGCGTACGCGACAAGTATGGTCATGGACGGCTTCCTTGGATCGAACGGGTGGCCTCGATGGGCGGTGCGGGCCGGCCGGCGTGGCCGGACAGGTCGCAGTGTAGCCAGTCGCCGCGTCTCATTCGACGACCTTGCCGCGCAGCGCCTTGGTCTGGCCGCGCTGCAACTTGCCTTGGAGCCGACGCAGCTCGGACGCGCGCGTCGGCCGCGTCGCGCGACGCCGCTTGGGCAGGTGCGCGGCGGCGGCGATCAGCTCGCGCAGTCGGTCGACAGCTTCCTGGCGGTTCTTCTCGAGGCTGCGGTGGCCCTGCGCCTTGATCACGACGACGCCGTCGGCGCTGATGCGCTGGTCGGCGCGCGCGAGCAGCCGGGCCTTGACGTCCCCGGGCAGCGACGAGGCGGCGATGTCGTAGCGCAGGTGCACGGCGTTCGACACCTTGTTGACGTTCTGCCCGCCGGCGCCCTGGGCGCGGATCGCGCTGATCTCGATCTCGTCGGCGCGTGGCTCGATCGTGCCGGCGCCGATCGGCGTCGGGCGGTCCAGGGTCGGATCGGTCATGGCGGGCATGGTGGCATCATCGGCAGGGGACATCAAGCCAGCGGGGTGAGTGCATGTTCGGAGTGGCCGACTACGGCGCGTTCGTGATCGCGGTGATCGTCTTCCTGGCCATCCCCGGGCCGGGCAACCTGGCGCTGATCACGTCCACCGGCAAGGGCGGGCGACTCGGCGGGCTGGCCGCGACGCTCGGCGTCATCGCCGGCGACCAGGTGTTGATGTGGCTCGCGGTGGCCGGCGTCGCGGCGCTGCTGTCGGCCTCGCCGCTGGTGTTCGGCGCGGTGCAGTGGCTGGGCGCGGCCTACCTGGCATGGCTCGGCCTGCGCATGATCGGCGCCAGGCCCGGCGCCGCACCGGTCGTTCGCATCCAGGCCGGCCACTACTTCCGCCAGGCGCTCGCGATCACGCTGCTCAACCCGAAGGCCATCGTCTTCTACATGGCCTTCTTCCCGCTCTTCGTCGATCCGCAGCGGCACCAGGGCCTGGCCACGTTCGCCTTCATGGCGGCGACGATCGCGGCGCTGACCTTCGGCTACGGCGTCGTCGTCGTGCTGGCCACGCGCCACCTGGCCGAGCGGCTGCGCGCCAACCCGCGCGTGGTGCGCTGGGCGAACCGCGTCGCCGGCAGCCTGCTGGTGGCATTCGGCATCAGGCTGGCGCTGTCGCGCTAGGCCGGACGCGTCGGATCGGCGCCAGGCCGCGAGTTCATCGGCTGCCGATGCCCAGCAGCTCGACCTCGAACAGCAGCGTCGCGTTCGGCGGGATCGCGCTGCCGGCGCCGCGTTCGCCGTAGGCGATCGCCGGCGGGCAGGTCAGCCTGGCCTTGCCACCGACCTTGATGCGCTGCAGCCCTTCGGTCCAGCACTTGATGACGCGGTTGAGCGGGAACTCGCTCGGCGCGCCGCGCTGGTACGAGCTGTCGAACTCCCGGCCGTCGGGGAAGGTGCCGCGGTAGTGGACGCGCACGGTGTCGGTCGGCTTGGGGCTCGCGCCGCTGCCTTCCTTGAGCGAGCGGAACACCAGGCCGCTGTCGGTGACGACGGCGCCGGGCTCCCTGGCCGCTGCGGCGCTGACGGTGTCGGGTTGCGCCGGTGCCGGCGCGCCGGCCGGCAGCGCGGGCAGGGCAGCGAACAGGGCGGCGAAGAGGGCGGCGTTGAGCGCTGCGTCGAGGGCGCGCAGGCGCGGCTGGGTGGTCACGGCTCGGACTCCGGGAAGTGGATGGGTGGGCGCGATCATCGCATCGCCGCGGCCCGCTAAAATCCACCCCTTCTCATGGCCGCTCGGCGGCGCAACCTGTCCGCACCGTCCCCGTCCATGGTCTCCGTCGCCGCGGCTGTACCCGCTTTCGATCTCAAGAGCACGGCCTGGACCCTGACCGCGCTGCGGCTGCAGACCGTCGACCTTGCGGCGCTGGCTCGAGCGCTTGACGAGCGCTTCGGCGACGCGCCCGGGCTGTTCGACAACGATCCGGTGGCGATCGACCTGAGCGCGGTGCGCCAGGCCGAGACGCCGATCGACTTCCCCGCGCTGATCGGGCTGCTGCGCCGCCAGCGCATGGCACCGATCGCGGTCCAGGGCGGCAATGCGGCGCAGATGACCGCGGCGCTGGCGGCCGGCCTGGCCGAGGCGCTCGACGCCGCGCCGCCGCCCGC
>JBBIPS010000406.1:0-2858 GCA_037442725.1 Burkholderiales bacterium
GTCGAGCTCGGCGAGCTTGGCGACGACCAGCAGGGCCGAGTCGCGCGCGATGGTCTCGGCGTAGCGCAGCACTTCGGGATCCCCCGAGGTCTCCGCGTACCAAGAGGAGCCGGTGCGGCCCAGCCGGCGGCGGGCGGCGACACGTCCATCCGGGTGAGCGTCGAGAAGGTCGACCAGCTCATCAACCTGGTCGGCGAGCTCGTGATCACGCAGGCCATGCTGGCGCAGCACGGCAAGGCGGCCGACGCGGCGCCGCCGCCGGCGCTGGTCGCGGGACTGGCCGACCTGGAGCGCAACACGCGCGATCTGCAGGAAGCGGTGATGTCGATCCGCATGATCCCGATGTCGCTCGTGTTCAACCGCTTCCCGCGCATGCTGCGCGACCTGGCGGCCAAGCTCGGCAAGCAGGTCGATCTGGTGTCGCAGGGCGAGGCCACCGAGCTCGACAAGGGCATGATCGAGCGCATCACCGACCCGCTGACGCATCTGGTGCGCAACAGCGTCGACCACGGCATCGAATCGCCGGCCGAGCGCCTCGCCTGCGGCAAGCCCGAGCGCGGCACCATCACGCTGGTGGCCGCGCACCAGGGCGGCAGCATCGTCATCGAGGTGCGCGACGACGGCCGCGGACTCAACCGCGACAGGCTGCTGCGCGCGGCACGCGCCAAGGGTCTGGCCGCGCCCGACACGCTGAGCGACGCCGAGGTCTGGAACCTGATCCTGGCGCCGGGCTTCTCCACCGCCGAGGTCGTCACCGATGTGTCGGGACGCGGCGTCGGCATGGACGTCGTCAAGAAGAACATCAGTGCGCTCGGCGGCAGTGTCGAGATCGACTCGGCCGACGGCTACGGCATGAGCGTCAGGGTGCGCCTGCCGCTGACGCTGGCGATCATGGACGGCATGAGCCTGGGCGTCGGCGACGAGTGCTACCTGCTGCCGCTGGGGGCGGTGATCGAGTCGTTCCAGCTGCGCGCCGGGATGATCCGCACCGTCGGCGCCAGCGCCAACGTCGTCGAGGTGCGCGGCGAGTACCTGCCGGTGCTCGACCTGGCGCGGCTGTTCGACGTGCCGCGCGTCGAGCCCGAGCCGGACGACCCGATCGCCGTCGTGGTCGAGGCCGAAGGCGGGCGCGTCGCGCTGCGCGTCGACGCGCTGCTCGGCCAGCAGCAGGTGGTCGTGAAGAACCTCGAAGCCAACTACCGCAAGGTGCCCGACGTCTCGGGCGCCACGATCATGGGCGACGGCCGGGTCGCACTGATCCTCGACGTCGGCGCGCTGGTGCGGCGCTGCCGGCACTGAGCCTCACTCCCGCCTGCCCCGCACGCGACGAAGAAGCCCCCCCTGCCTCCACACCCGCCACGACGCTGCGACACCGCCACGCGTCACCGCCCCATCCCACCGGACCGATCCCATGAACATCGCACTCCTGCTGCGCCGCTTCACCATCCGTACACGCATGTTCGGCGCCATCGCCATGGTGCTTTCGCTGCTGGCGCTGATCGGCGTCGCGGCCGTGTTGCTGTTCGTGCAGGCCGAGCGCCAGAGCGAACGCGTGTTGCGCGAGTCGATGGCTTCGATCACCGAGGTGGTCGGGCTCAGCGATCAGCTCGGCGTGGCGCGGCGCATCGAGAAGGAGACGATGATCTTCCATGCCGAGCCGGCCGAACTGGCGCGCTTCAAGGGCCAGTGGCAGCAGGCACTGGCGCGCCTCAAGAGCGGGCTCGAGCACCTGCAGGCCAGCGTCACCGACGCCGACAAGCCGCACGTCGCGACGATGCTGACGCAGCTCGAAACCTATCGCACCGCCTACCTGGCCATCCTGGCTCGGGTCGAGACCGGCGGTTTCGGCGGCGCGCCGGCCATCAACGCCGGTGCGGGTGAGGCCAAGACGGCCGCCAAGGCCACCGCCGCCGCACTCGACGCGCTGGCCGCCGCGCTGCAGCAGCACGCCGCGCACAGCGTCGCCACGCTGCGCGAGCAGGCCGACCTGGCGCAATGGCTGATCGTCGCCATGGTCGCCGCGGCGATGGCGCTGGTGGCACCGCTGACGCTGGCCAACCTGCACTCGATCGTGTCGCCGATCGGCCATGCGCGCAAGGTGGCACAGGCCATCGCCGACGGCGAGCTGGACCTGCCGATCCGCGTCGACGGCCACGACGAGGCGTCGGCCCTGCTCGCCGCACTGGCACGCATGCAGACCTCGCTGCGCAGCCTGGTCGGCCAGGTGCGCGCCGCGGCCGACTCGATCCAGATCGCCAGCGCCGAGGTCGCCTCGGGCAACGCCGACCTGAGCCAGCGCACCGAGCAGGCCGCCTCGAGCCTGCAGCGCACCGCGTGTTCGGTCGAGCAGCTCACCGGCAACGTGCGCCAGAGCGCCGAATCGGCCCGGCAGGCCAACCAGCTCGCCGCATCGGCCTCGGCAGTGGCCTCGCAGGGCGGCAGCGTGGTGGCCGAGGTGGTGACGACGATGGACGAGATCAACACCTCGAGCCGCAGGATCGCCGACATCATCGGCACCATCGACAGCATCGCGTTCCAGACCAACATCCTGGCGCTCAACGCCGCCGTCGAGGCGGCACGCGCCGGCGAGCAGGGGCGCGGCTTCGCGGTCGTCGCCGGCGAGGTGCGCAGCCTGGCGCAGCGCGCCGCCGAGGCCGCGCGCGAGATCAAGGGGCTGATCGGCGCCTCGGTCGAACGCGTCGACTCGGGCACCCGGCTGGTGCGCGACGCCGGCGCGACGATGGGCGAGATCGTCTCGAGCGTGCAGCGCGTCACCGACATCATCGGCGAGATCACCGCCGCCGCCTCCGAGCAGAGCACCGGCATCGACCAGGTCAACGGTGCGGTGGCCCAGCTCG
>JBBIPS010000407.1:0-2854 GCA_037442725.1 Burkholderiales bacterium
TGCGCACGCCGCTCGGCGAGCGCTGGTCGGACACCGTGCGGCCGCTGATCGAGAACGGGCGCCTGACGGCGCTGGCGCGCGAGTTGGCGCTGCAGGCCGAGTTGCTGGCGATCGACGACGTCGACGGCGTCGCCTGCTGGCGCTTGCGCGTCGAGCGCGAGACGCTGCGCGCACCGGGCCTGCGCGACAAGCTGCAGGCTGCGCTGCAGACCGCGCTGGCGCAACCGTTGCGGCTCGAAGTGGGGCCCGGCGTGGCGCTCGACTCGATCGCCCGACGCGACGCGGCGGCCCGTGCCGCCGCGCAGCAGGCCGCAGAGCAGGTCATCCGCGACGACCCGTTCGTGCGCGCGCTGATGGCACAGTTCGGCAGCGCCCGCATCGTGCCGGGCTCGATCAAACCGATGGCATAGACGAAAGGGGCTGCGCACCATGATGAAGAACCAGCTGGCCGGACTGATGAAGCAGGCGCAGGCGATGCAGGACAACCTGCGCAAGGCGCAGGAGGAGCTCGCCACGATCGAGGTCGAGGGCCAGTCCGGCGCCGGCCTGGTCAAGGTCCAGATGACCTGCAAGCACGACGTCAAGCGCGTCACGATCGACCCCAGCCTGCTCGCCGAGGACAAGGACATGCTCGAGGACCTGGTCGCCGCGGCGATCAACGACGCGGTCCGTCGCGTCGAGACGACGACGCAGGACAAGATGGGCAAGCTCGGCGCCGGCATGCCGCAGATCCCGGGCATGAAGTTCCCCTTCTGAGCATGCATCGGCGCGCGGCGAGGCCGGCGTGAACGAGCCCAGCCTGCAGGCGCTCATCGACGCGCTGCGCCGGCTGCCCGGCGTCGGCGCGAAGTCGGCGCAACGCATGGCCTTCCACCTGTTGCAGCACGACCGCGACGGTGCGCTGCGCCTGGCCGCGGCGCTGCAGGCAGCGGTGCACGGCATCCATCACTGCGAGCGCTGCCACACCTTCACCGAGGCGAGCGTGTGCGCGACCTGCCTCGACCCGCGGCGCGACGCGCGCCAGTTGCTGGTCGTCGAGACGCCGGCCGACCAGGCCGCGCTCGAGCGCACCGGCAGCTACCGCGGCCTGTACTTCGTGCTGATGGGGCGCCTGAGCCCGCTCGACGGCGTCGGGCCGGATGACATCGGCATCGCCCCGCTGCTCGAGCGCGCGGGCGACGGCGTCGTCGAGGAGGTGATCCTGGCCACCGGGTTCACCGCCGAGGGCGAGGCCACCGCGCACGTGCTGGCGCAGGCGCTCGAGCGGCGCGGCATCAAGGTGACGCGGCTGGCGCGCGGGGTGCCGGCGGGCAGCGAGCTCGAGTACGTCGACCTCTCGACCATCGCCCACGCGTTGTCGGATCGACGCTGAGCGTTGCGCTCGGGACGCAGCACCCGGATCCTCACGCCCGCTCGGACGCGTCCAGTGGCCCGACCCGGGCGCAACCGCACGCACACCGAGTCCGGCTCCGGCGCGCCGATGCGGCTCTGCTGCAAATCCACCACCGCAGGCGTGACCGATGGCGGCTGCGCGTCGGCGCCGGCCAGGCTGCGTGCCACGCTATGCTTGCCGGCAACATGAGACTGATGCTGGTGGAAGATGACCGCATGATCGGCGACAGCCTGCGCCAGGCGCTGCGGCTGGAGGGTCATGCGGTCGACTGGGTCTACGACGCCGCGGCGGCGAACGCGGCGTTGGCGACGGAGGGTTTCGACATCGTGCTGCTCGACCTGGGGCTGCCTGCCGTTGCGGGTCAACCCGCGCAGCCGGCCGGCGGGCTCGACGTGCTGCGCGCGCTGCGCGGCCGCGGCGACGCCACGCCGGTGATCGTGCTGACGGCGCGCGATGCGCTCGGTGACCGGGTCGGCGGGCTCGACGCCGGCGCCGACGATTACCTCGTCAAGCCGTTCGAGCTCGACGAACTGCTGGCACGGATGCGAGCGCTGGCGCGGCGCCATGCCGGGCGCGCGGCCACGGTGCTCGAGCACGCCGGCGTTCGGCTCGACCCGGCCACGCGCGAGGTGACACGGTGCGGTGCGCCGGTGCTGTTGTCAGCGCGCGAGTTCGCGGTGCTCGAAGCGCTGCTGCAGCGCCCCGGCGCGGTGCTGTCGCGCGCCCAGCTCGAGGATCGGCTCTACGGCTGGGGCGACGCGGTCGAGAGCAACGCGGTGCCGGTCTACATCCACCAGCTGCGCAAGAAGCTGGGCCCGGACTTCATCCAGAGCATGCGCGGCGTGGGCTATTTCCTGGCCAAGGACGCAGGCCCGGGATGATTCCCGCCGCAGCGCATGGGGGGCGCCATTGAACTCGATCCGCGCGCGCCTGCTGGCGTCGCTGCTCGCCGCGCTGGCGCTGGCCGCGCTGCTGGTCGGCAGCGTCACCTACCGCAACGTGCTGCACGAGACCGAGACGCTGTTCGACTACCAGCTGCGCCAGATGGCGCTGTCGCTGCGCGACCAGGGCGAGATCGCGCCGGGCGATGCGGCGGCGCTGAACGACGAGGATCTGGACTTCGTGATCCAGATCTGGAGCATCGACGGCCGCAGCGTCTACGCCTCGCGTGACCATCGTGCGCTGCCGTCGCGCACCGTGCTCGGTTTCGCCGACGTCGCGGTCGACGGTCAGCGCTGGCGCACCTTCGGCGTCGCGGCACACGGCCGCGTCATCCAGGTGGCGCAGCCGGTGCGCATCCGCCAGGGGCTGGCTGCCGACGCCGCGCTGCGCAGCGTGCTGCCGCTGCTGGCTGTCGCGCCGCTGCTGGCCGCCGTGCTGTGGTGGTTGATCGAGCGCTCGCTGCGGCCCTTGTCGCGCGTGGCCGTCGAGGTGCGTTCGCGCGGTGCCGGCGCGCTCGCA
>JBBIPS010000408.1:0-2854 GCA_037442725.1 Burkholderiales bacterium
CCGTATCAGTGCGAGGCCGATTTCTCATGAACGTTAAGTTAGCGCTTATGCCCCGCGGGGGGGCGGGCTGGACGCAGCCCGGCCCTGGGGGCTCTCAGAACCCCTCCTCGACCAGCTCGGCGGCGCGGATCAGCGCGCGCGCCTTGGCCTCGGTCTCGCGCCACTCCGTCTCGGGGACCGAGTCGGCGACGATGCCCGCAGCGGCCTGCACGTACAGCGTGTTGTCCTGCACGATGCCGGTGCGGATGGCGATGGCCACGTCCATGTCGCCGGCGTAGCTGAGGTAGCCGCAGGCGCCGCCGTAGATGCCGCGCTTGACGGGCTCCAGCTCGTCGATGATCTCCATCGCGCGGATCTTGGGCGCGCCGGTGAGCGTGCCCGCGGGGAAGGTGGCGCGCAGCACGTCCATGTTCGTCATGCCTTCCCTGAGCATGCCCTCGACGTTGCTGACGATGTGCATCACGTGCGAGTAGCGCTCGACGACGAACGATTCGGTGACCTTGACCGAGCCGATCCTGGCGATGCGGCCGATGTCGTTGCGCGCCAGGTCGATCAGCATCAGGTGCTCGGCGCGCTCCTTCGGGTCGGCCAGCAGCTCGGCCGCGGCGGCCTGGTCGGCATCGGGCGAGGTGCCGCGCGGTCGCGTGCCGGCCAGCGGGCGGATCGTGATCTTGTCGCCGCCCGCGCCGGTCTCGGTCTGCACGTGTTCGTGGCGCACCAGGATCTCGGGCGACGCGCCGACGATCTGGAAGCCGCCGAAATCGTAGAAGTACATGTACGGGCTCGGGTTCAGCGAGCGCAGCGCGCGGTACAGGCTGAGCGGGCTTTCGGTGTAGCGCTTCTTCAGGCGCTGGCCGATCTGCACCTGCATCATGTCGCCGGCGGCGATGTAGTCCTTGGCCCGCGTCACCGCGGCGAGGTAGTCGGCCTTCGCGAACTCGCGCTCGACCGCGTACGACGGGCTGCGCCGCACCGGCGGCGCGCTGACCGAGTAGCGCAGCTTGTCGGCCAGTTCCGCCAGCCGTCGCTTGGCCTTGAAGTAGGCCTCGGCCTGCCCTGGGTCGGCGTAGACGATCAGGTACAGCCGGCCCGAAAGGTTGTCGATCACCGCCAGTTCCTCGGTGTGCAGCAGCGCGATGTCGGGCGTGGCCAGCCCGCCCGGCTTGCCCCCCTGCGCCAGCCGCGGCTCCATGAAGCGCACCGCGTCGTAGCCGAAGTAGCCCGCCAGCCCGCCGCACAAGCGCGGCAGCCCCGGCCGCAGCGCGACCTTGAAGCGGCCTTGGTAGGTGGCGATGAAGTCGAGCGGGTTGCCCGCGTGCGTCTCGACGACCGCATCGTCGGTGACGACCTCGGTCGTCCAGCCGGTGGCGCGCAGCAGCGTGCGCGCCGGCAGCCCGATGAACGAATAGCGGCCGAAGCGCTCGCCGCCGACCACTGATTCCAGCAGGAAGCTGTGCCTGTGGCCGCCGGCCAGCTTCAGGTACAGCGACAGCGGCGTCTCGAGGTCGGCGAAGGCCTCGGTGAGCAGCGGGATGCGGTTGTAGCCTTGCGCGGCAAGGCTCCTGAATTCGAGTTCGGTGATCACGGTGCGGGGCTCCTGGGCTCGACGCGGCGCGCGGTGCGCGCACGCCATCGAACGGTGCGGTTGTCAGGCAGCGGGGCAGCCGACGTGCCGCCCCGCGCGAGCCCTGCGGCGCCTGTCGGGCCATTGCGCCGCGTGCGGGCCGGATCCGACGTTCAGCGCAGCGTCGCGGGCCGATCGGTCGGCCGCAGGTCAGTCGGACGCAAGGCAGCGTCGCCAGGGCCAGGCTCCCCGGCCGGCTGACCCGCCGGGCGCGTCGGGGCGCCCGATTCGGCTGCACGTGATGGCCATGCGGTCGAGTCTAGCAGCCGCCCCGCGGCACGCATCGCACCGCGTCACCGCGCGCCGCGGGCCGGCGACGCATCCAGGCACAGCGCATCGAGGCGATCGATCACCGCGTCGGCGCCTGCGTCGGCCACCGGCTCGCCGTGGTTGTAGCCGTAGCTGACCAGCACCACCGGGCAGCCGGCGGCGCGCGCGGCGCGGGCGTCGTTGCTCGAGTCGCCGACCATCAGCGTGCGCGCCGGTGCGCTGCCCAGTGCGACGCAGGTGCCGAGCAGCGGCAGTGGGTCGGGCTTCCTGCGCTCGAACGCGTCGCCACCGAACACGACGGCGAAGCAGTCCGCCAGCCCCTTGACCGCCAGCAACTGCCGGGCGAAGGCGGTGGGCTTGTTCGTCAGGCACGCCAGCTTCAGCCCCGCCGCGGCCAGCGCGCGCAGGCCCTCGACGACACCGGGATAGACCGCCGAATACCTGCCGTTGATTTCACGGTAGTGGTGCTGGTAGCGCTGCCAGGCGCTGTCGTAGAGGCCGGCGTCGGCGCCGGCTGCGGCCAGCGTCGAGCGGATCAGGTGCTCCGAGCCCTTGCCGACGGTGCGGCCGATGAAGCCGCGGTCGACCGGCGGCAGCCCGTGCTCGGCGAGCATGCGGCCGAGCGCGACCTCGAAGTCGCCCACGGTGTCGACCAGCGTGCCGTCGAGGTCGACGATCGCCGCCTGCAGTCCGGCGCAGAAGGGGTGTGCGGGGCTCAAGACGCGTCCAGGTGAAGCACGAGACGCGCGACTCTACCTTGGCCGCGTCGCCGGTCCTGCGCGGCGGCCTCGCGCCCGAGCGCGCCTGCCCGCCCGCAGCGACGGACGGCGCGGGTCGCAGGCGTGCGCTGCGCTCAGGGGCGCTCGAGTGCCAGCGCGATGCCCTGGCCGACCCCGATGCACATCGTGGCCAGTGCGCGCTTGCCGCCGCTGCGTTCGAGCTGGCGCAGCGCCGTCAGCG
>JBBIPS010000409.1:0-2841 GCA_037442725.1 Burkholderiales bacterium
GATCTTCATGGCGACTTACACCGACGAGACCGCCGCCTGGGCGGCGCGAAACGGCTTTCATTTGATCTGCCACGGCATCACCAATCTCGCCTTCGCGCGCGGCTTGCTCGGCGTCTTCGCCGAGGCCGGAGGCGATGTGGGCGGCGTCGGCGAGCGAGAAAAATGCGACCGTGGATTTCGACGCTCAGGTCGACGGCGTCGAGAAGGTCACCGGCCGCGCGCGCTACACCGCCGACCTGCCGCTGGGCCCCGCGCTGGTCGGCCGCATCCTGCGCAGCCCGCTGGCGCATGGCGTGATCCGCGGCATCGACACCACGCGTGCGCGCGCCCTGCCCGGCGTGCGCGCGGTGATCACCGGCACGGATTTCGCGGCGCCCTACGGCGTGATCCCGATCGCGCAGAACGAGTGGCCCCTGGCGCGCGACAAGGTGCGTTACCGCGGCGAGCCGGTGGCGGCCGTGGCCGCGGTCGACGAGGCCAGCGCCGAGGCCGCGCTGCGCGCCATCGTGCTGGACATCGATCCGCTGCCGGCGTATTTCAGCGCCGCCGAGGCGCGCGCCGACACCGCCGTGCGGCTGCACGAGAAGAAGGCCGGCAACATCGAGCGCCACGTCGAGCAGGACTTCGGCGACGTCGACGCCGGCCTCGCGGCGGCCGACCTGGTGCTCGAGCGCAGCACCACCTACGGCGAGGTGGCCCACGGCCAGATCGAACTCAACGCGACGCTGGCCGAATACGAGCCCGAATCCGACCGCCTGACGCTCCATTCGGTCAGCCAGGTGCCTTACTACCTGCACCTGACGGTGGCGCAATGCCTGGGGTTGGACAGCTCGCACATCCGGGTCGTCAAGCCCTTCGTCGGCGGTGGCTTCGGCCACCGCGTCGAGCCGCTGAACTTCGAGATGGTCACCGCCGCGCTGGCGCGCGCGGCCGGCAGCACGGTGCGCATGCAGCTCTCGCGCGAGGAGGGCTTCATCACCCACCGCGGCCGTCCGGCGACCGACATCCGCCTGAAGATCGGCATGAAGAAGAGCGGCGAGATCTGCGCCGTCGATTGCGAGATCGTGCAGCGCGGCGGCGCCTACGGCGGCTACGGGCTGGTCACCATCCTCTATGCCGGCGCGCTGCTGCACGCGCTGTACCGCGTCGGCGCGGTGCGCTACCGCGGCTTTCGCATCTACACCAACCTGCCGCCGTGCGGCGCGATGCGCGGCCACGGCGCCGTCGACGCGCGCCATGCCTTCGAGTCGCTGCTCGACGAGATGGCAGACCGGCTCGGGCTCGATCCGATCGCAGTGCGGCGCGCCAACCTCATCACCCCGCCGTTCCGCACGCTGAACGACTTGCAGGTCAACTCGTACGGCGTCCCGGCGTGCCTGGACTGGGTCGAGCAGGCCTCGGGCTGGAAGAAGCGCCACGGCAAGCTGCCGCGCGGCCGCGGCCTGGGCATCGCCTGCTCGCACTACGTCTCGGGCTCGGCCAAGCCGGTGCACTGGAGCGGCGAGCCGCACGCGGTCATCAACCTGAAGCTCGACTTCGACGGCGGCATCACGATCCTGACCGGCGCGGCCGACATCGGCCAGGGCTCGTCGACGCTGCTGACCCAGGTCGTCGCCGAGGTGCTGATGCTGCCGCTGGCGCGCATCCGCATCATCGCGGCCGACAGCGCTCTGACGCCGAAGGACAACGGCTCCTATTCGTCGCGCGTGTCGTTCATGGTCGGCAACGCGGCGCTGCGCGCGGCCGAGGAATTGAAGCGCGTCCTGGTCGCGGCGGCAGCCGCCAAGCTGCAGGTCACTGCGGCCGAGATCGAGTGGGAAGGCGAGCGCTGCGCCGTGGCCGGAACCGACAAGTCGCTCGACTTCGCGCAGATCGTCGAGGCGGCGCTCGCGCACGGCGGCACGCTGACCGTCAAGGGCGCATGGTCGGCACCGCCCGAGACGCAGGGCGGCAAGTTCCGCGGCGCGGCGGTCGGCTCGACCGCGGGCTTCTCGTACGCGGCGCAGGTGGTCGAGGTCAGCGTCGACGAGGACACCGGCGCTGTCAGGGTCGAGCACGTCTGGGCCGCGCACGACTGCGGCTTCGCGATCAACCCGCTCGCCGTCGAGGGCCAGGTGCAGGGCGCCGTCTGGATGGGCATGGGCCAGGCGCTGGCCGAGGAAACGCAGTACCACGAGGGGCTGCCGCTGCGGGCGAACATGCTCGACTACCGCATCGCGACGATCGTCGAGTCGCCCCCGATCGACGTCCACCTGGTCGAGAGCCTCGATCCGCTCGGCCCGTTCGGTGCCAAGGAGGCGAGCGAGGGTGCGCTGCACGGCTTCCCGCCGGCGCTGACGAACGCGATCGCCGATGCCATCGGCATCCGCCTGGCCGAGCTGCCGGCCACCCCCGACCGGCTGCTCGAGGCGATCACACAACATCGACGCGAACAACGGCTGCAGGCGCGCCGTGCCGCGCCCCCCGCAGGCGCCGCTGTCGGCACCGCCTCGACCGGAGTGAAGTGACGATGCAACGCCTGCCCGACTTCCGTCTGCAACGTCCGGCCAGCCTGGCCGAGGCGGCGGCGCTGCTCGCGGCCGAGCCGGCCGCGCGCCTGGTCGCCGGCAGCACCGACCTGGTGCCCAACCTGCGTCGCGGCCTTGCGAGTCCGCCGCTGCTGGTCGACCTGGAAGCGGTGCAGGACACCGACCACGTGCTGTGCGTCTACCGCACGCGCGGCCACTGGGGTGCCATCGCCAAGTCGAACTTCTCGGGTCTTCGCTTCCGCGAGCCGGTCTACCGCAGCGTCCGCGATCTAGTGATGAGCTACTTCGAGAGCTACATCAACCTCCGGGGTGA
>JBBIPS010000410.1:0-2835 GCA_037442725.1 Burkholderiales bacterium
GACGAGCCTGGCGTTGACGCCGACCTTGGCCAGGTCGGCCTGCATCATCTCGGCGATGCGCTTGGCGTTCGGGTTGTACGGGCGCTGCACCGGCATGTACCAGAGGTCGATCTCGAGCGGCGTCTTCACACCCGCGGCGGCGAGCATGGCCCTGGCCCTGGCGGCGTCGTGCGGATAGTCCTTGACGCTGTCGTTGTACGACCACAGCGTCGGCGGGATCAGGTTCTTGGCCGCCTGGCCGGCACCGAGGTAGACATCCCTGACGATCGCCGCCTTGTCGATCGCCATCGTCAGCGCCTGGCGCACCTCCTTCCTGTCGAACGGGGGCTTCTGCGTGTTGAAGGCCCAGTAGGCGACGTTGAGCCCCGGCTGGTGGATCACCTTCAGCGCCGGGTCCTTCTGCATCTCGGGCAGGTCGGCCGGGCGCGGCGCGATGACGAAGTGGCACTCGCCGGCCTTGAGCTTGCTGTAGCGCGCGGTCGGGTCGGGGGTGATCGCGAACACCAGGTCGTCGACCAGCGCCTTCTCGCCCCAGTAGCCCTTGTTCGCCTTGTAGCGGATCACCGCGTCCTTCTGGTACATCACGAACGAGAACGGCCCGGTGCCCACCGGCTGCTGGTCGAACTGCTCCTTCCTGCCGGCCTTGGCCAGGAAGTCGGCGTACTCGGCCGAATGGATCGACGCGAAGTCCATCGCCAGGTCGGCCAGCATCGTCACGTTGGCGCGCCTGAGCGTGATGCGCACCGTCATCGCGTCGAGCTTGTCGATCGCGGTCACGTCGTCCTTCAGCCCCATGTCGGCGAAGTAGTCGTACTTGCCGCCCGAGACCTTGGCGTAGGGGTGGTCGGCCTTCCACTGGCGCTCGAACGAGAACAGGACGTCGTCGGCGTTGAAGTCGCGTGTCGGCCTGAAGCCGTTCACGCCCGAGTGGAACCTGACGCCGTGGCGCAGCCTGAAGGTGAACACCTTGCCGTCGGGCGAGACGGTCCAGCTCTCGGCCAGCCCGGGTTCGACCTGGGTCGAGCCGCGCGTGAATTCGGTCAGCTTGTCGTACACCGGGCGCGCCGCGTCGAAGCTGGTGCCGGTGATGTTGATCGCCGGCGTGAAGTTCTCGGGCGAGCCCTCGGAGCAGTAGACCAGCGTCCTGGCGTGCAGCGCGGGTGCGGTGCCGAGCGCCGCAGCCAGTGCCAGCGGGGCGATGGCGGCGCGCCAGTCGCGCGCGATCCGCCGGCGAGTCGGTGGGCGTGACGGTGCAGGGTTCGCTTTGGGCATCATGAGCCTCCGTTCGGGGAGCGCCGATCGTACGGCCGGAACGCGCCGCGGGGCGAACGCACGGTATCGGGACTTTCCTCGATCCGCGCCCGCAGCCTGCGACAATCGGGCCTGCGCCGGCCGCGTGCCCCCGAGGCCGGCGCTGCGTCCAGCCCGGGGCCATGTCGAGGACAACCATGCATGAAAACCTCAGGCGCGCCGCCGTCGCCGCGCTCGTTGCCGCGGCCACAGTCGCGTCCCTGCCAGCCCTTGCCGCCTCGCCTGCCGCGCCCGCCACGCACGCCGCGCCGGCCGCGCCGCTGCAAGCCTGTTTCGTCTACGTCAGCCCGGTCGGCCAGGCCGGCTGGAGCTACCAGCACGACCTGGGCCGCCAGGCGATGCAGCGCGCCCTGGGCGGGCGCGTCACGACGCGCGTCGTCGAGTCCGTCGCCGAAGGTCCCGACAGCGAGCGCGTGCTGCGCGACCTCGCGGGCCAGGGCTGCGGCCTGATCTTCGCCACCAGCTTCGGCTACCTGGAACCCGCGCTGCGCGTCGCGGCCGACTTCCCCGGGGTGAAGTTCGAGCACGCCGGCGGCTACAAGACTGCGCCCAACCTGGCCACGTACAACGCGCGCTATTACGAGGCACGCTGGCTCGCCGGCTGGCTCGCCGGGCGCCGTAGCCGCAGCGGCGTGGCCGGCTACGTCGCCGGCTTCCCGGTGCCCGAGGTGGTGCAGGGCATCAACGCCTTCACGCTCGGCATGCGCGCGGCCAACCCGAAGGCCGAGGTCAGGCTGGTCTGGCTCAACACCTGGTTCGACCCGGCGCGCGAGCGCGAGGCGGCGCTGGCGCTCATCGCGCAGGGCGCCGACGTGCTGACCAACCACAGCGGCTCGCCCGCCGTCGCGCAGGCGGCCGAGGACAAGGGTGTGGCCGTCGTCGCGTACCAGAGCGACATGGCCCGCTTCGCGCCGCATGCGCAACTGGCGGCGCTGACGCACCACTGGGGCGGCTACTACACGCGGGTGGCGCGCGACGTCATCGATGGCACCTGGACACCGCAGCCGGTGTGGGGCGGCATCAGGGACGGGCTGGTCGACCTCACGGCGCTCGCGCCGACGCTGCCGGCGGCGCTCCAGCGCGAGCTGAAGGCCCGCCGTCAGGCCATCGTCGACGGCAGCTTCAAGCCCTTCGGCGGCCGCCTGGTCGACAACACCGGCCACGTGCGGCTGGCGCAAGGTGCGCTGGCCGACGACCGGATCGCCACGATGGACTGGCTCGTCGAGGGCGTGGCGGGGACGCTGCCAGCGGCGCGCTGAGCGCCGGACCGCGCCGCGCCGGCCGGGGTCGCGACCGGGCGCCGTGCAGCGGCGTGGGAACGTGGCAGCGAAACCCGCACGCACGCTGGACGACGACGCTTCAGGATGTTCAAGAACTCACCGCGATTCAAAAACAATTGCTCACGCACGCGGCGCCGAGCGTGAAGCCCGGCGGCAAATTGATATATGCGGTCTGTACCCTGACGCGCTCAGAAACCATGGACGTGGTGGCGGAATTCGACAAAAAGTTTTCGGCAGAATTTGA
>JBBIPS010000411.1:0-2820 GCA_037442725.1 Burkholderiales bacterium
CCACCGAGCGCCGGCCGCGGCCGGCGACGTCGAAGCGGGTCGGCATCGCCACGCCCAGCCCGCTCGGCTCGATGCGGTCGATGCGCAGCACGTCGGCGCCGAGGTCGGCGAGCAACATCGCGCACATCGGCCCGGGGCCGATGCCGGCCAGTTCGACGACGCGCAATCCGGCCAGGGGTCCCATGGGTTCGATCTCCTGCGGTGGATTCGGTGGCGTCAGTGTGCCGCAGCGCACATCGATGCGGCGTCCTGCGCGCGACTGCACCGGCTCATGCGCCGCTGCGCGCCGCTGCCGGGACCCGCATGCGCCAGGCCGCACCGGCGGCGGCCAGCGTCAGGCCGGCCATCAGCACGAACACCTCGTGGAAGGCGCGCAGCGTGCCGGCGCTGCCGCCGGCGTGATAGGCCTGCAGTCGCCACTCGAGGACGATGCCGACCAGGTTGACGCCGACCGCGCCGCCGAGCTGGCGCACGAAGTTCATGCTGCCGGCGCCGGCGGCGATCAGCGGCGGTTCGAGCACGCGCATCGCGCCCAGGCTGAGCGACGGGATCACGAAGCCGAGGCCGACGCGCCCGAGCACCGCCCACAGTACCAGCCAGCCCAGCGCCGAGGCGGCATCGACGCTGACGATGAGCAGGAACGACAGAGCCATCGCGACCAGCCCGCCGATGGTTGACCGATGCACCGGCTGGCGGTCGGCGAGCCGGCCGGCGAACAGGATCGCCAGCGCCAGCGCCAGCCCGGCCGGCAGCAGCACCGCACCGACCGTCGACGGCGCCAGTCCGAGCGCCACCAGCATGAACACCGGCAGCAGGTAGGTCGAGCCGAACAGCGCGGCGCCGTAGACGAAGGCCACCACCGTGGCGGCGGCGAACACCGGCTGGCCGAACAACTTGAGTTGCAGCAGCGGTGCGGTCGTGCGCCGCTGGCGTGCGATGAACAGCGCCATCAGCGCCGCTGCAGTCACGACCAGTGCGACACCCAGCCCCGGACGCGCGCCCTGCAGTCCGACCAGTCCGTTCAGCAGCGTGGCCAGCATCAGCGTCAGCAGCAGCAGGCTCGCGCCGTCGGGGCGTGGTGCGTCTTCGTTGACCGGCGCGCCGCCGGGCGCAGCGTCGGGCAGGCAGCGCCGCGCCAGTTCGGCGGCGACGAGGCAGAACGGCAGCACGAAGAAGAAGATCGCACGCCAGCCGAACCACTCGACGAGCAGCCCGCCCACGCTCGGGCCGATCGCCGGCGCGAGCACCGTGCCCATGCCGAACAGGCCCATCGCGCGGCCCTGCTCGTGCGGCGCGAACGCGCGCATGATGATGACGCCGGGGATCGTCTGCAGCACGCCGGCGGCGAGCCCCTCGACGACGCGCATCGCCAGCACCAGCCCGAGGGTCGGCGACAGGCCGCCGGCGACGCCGCCGGCGCCGAGCAACGCCAGCAGCGCGAAGTAGGTGCGCCGGTAGCCGAAGCGCTCGAGCAGCCAGGGCGTGGTCAGCATCGACAGCGTCATCGCCGCCATGAAGCCGGTGGCCAGCCACTGCGCCTGCTGCTGGCCGAGGCCGAACACGCGGCTGATCGCCGGCACCGCGACGTTGATCGTGGTGGCCGCCATCACCGCGGCCATGTTGCCGATCATCACCGTCAGCAGTGCCCACCAGCGGTGCGACGGGCCATAGCGCGCCTGCAGCGCGGCCAGCGAGCGGGGGTCGGTGTCGGAGCCGGGCATCGGGGCCGATCGTGCGTGGGCGGGCTGCGGCCCCGGGCGCTGCGTGCTCAGGTCGCGGCGGCGTCCGACCCGACTGCGGGCTGAGGCGCGCCGAGCGCGCGCAGGCGCTGCAGCAACGCCGGCAGCGCGATCGTGCGCGTCAGCAGCGTCGTCATCTGGCGCGCGCAGTGCTGCGGCACGCGCTCGAACGGCACCCACCCGAAGCCGTCCATCTCGGGCCGCAGTCGGCCCCAGGTGTCGCGGAACTGGCTGCTGCAACGGCAACGGCCGGCGTCGAAACGCTCGGCGAGCACGGCGAAAAGATGCAGGTCCTTGGCCGGGCGGTAGGGGTGGCGGCCGAGGTCGAGCAGGGCGTCGGGCGCGAAAGCCAGGCCGCACTCCTCGTGTGTCTCGCGCAGCGCGGTCTGCAGCGGGGTCTCGCCGGGTTCGGTGCCGCCCTTGGGGATGTCCCAGTGCGTTGTGCCGGTGGCGTGGCACAGCAGCAGCTCGGCCGCAGCGTCGAGCACCAGGATGCCGCAGCTCGTCGTTCTCATCGGCGCAGCAGTTGTGCGGTGGCGGCGGTGGCGCCGGCCGAGAGCAGCAGGCAGCCCCAGATCACCGGCGTGTAGCTGCCAACGCGGTCGAACACCGCGCCGGCAGCCCACGGCCCGAGCAGGTTGCCCAGCGCGGCGCCGGTGTAGAGCGTGCCGATGATGCTGGCCACCGCGCGCGCGCCGAACAGGTCCATGCACAGTGCCGGCAGCAGCGCGACCAGCCCGCCGTAGGCCAGCCCCAGCGCGAGCGCGAAGGCCACCATCGCGGCGTAGCCGCTGGCCGCGTACCACAGCAGGTAGGCCAGCCCCATCGCCGCCTGCGCCAGCACCAGCGTCAGCGGCCGGCCGATGCGGTCGGCCAGCGCGCCGATGGCGAAGCGCCCGGCCAGGCTGCCGACGCCGATCAGCCCGACCAGGCCGACCGCGCGCGCGTCGTCCAGCCCCAGGTCGCGCGCCGCCGCCGAGACGTGCGCGAACGGCACGAACATGCTCGGGCTCGCCAGCAGCGCCGACAGGTAGAGCCAGCCGAACTCGCGGCTGCGCAAGGCCGCGCCCAGGCGCATGCC